>CAJBLW010000135.1 GCA_903953985.1 uncultured Burkholderiales bacterium | reverse complement strand
CCTGAGCGCCAACCGCCTGGTCGCCTTTCATGTCCTGGACGTGCGGCAAAACGAGCATGTGCAAAACGTGCTGGGTGAGTTCGGCGAATTCGATGTGTTGGTCAACTGCGCGGGCGTGATCCAAAGGCAAGCCGAACTGGATCCAGAGGTCTTTGCTCAAACCGTGGACATCAACCTGAACGGCACCATGCGCGCCTGCGCCGCCGCCCGCTCAGGTCTGAAGGCCCGCCAAGGCTGCATCGTCAACACCGCCTCAATGCTGAGCTTTTTTGGGGGCGGGCTGGTGCCCGGCTACAGCGCCAGCAAGGGCGGCGTGGCGCAGTTGACCAAGTCGCTGGCCATTGCCTATGCGGCCGACGGCATCCGGGTGAATGCCGTGGCCCCGGGCTGGATCGCCACGCCTTTGACTCAAGCCTTGCAAGAAGACCCCACACGCAGCGCGCAAATTGTGGGCCGCACGCCGATGGGCCGCTGGGGCCAACCTGAAGACGTGGCCGACCCGGTGCTGTTTTTGGCCAGCCCGGCAGCGCGCTTCATCACGGGCGTGGTTTTGCCCGTGGATGGCGGTTACCTGATTCAGTAAGCCCAGCCAAGGCTCAGGGCTGTGGCCCCCATGGCGCGGACAGCATGAGCTTGTTTTGCTGTTCGGCAATCAGCGGCCGAATTTTGGCGGCAAACGCCATGAAGTCCGGATCGCCGTAGACCCCGGCCCAAAAAGCCCGGCGGTCGGCATCGTCGTCAAACTTCCAGATGTGGATTAACTGGTTCAAGGCCCCCACATCACCCGTGAAGTAACCCACCAGTTTGGACGGGTGCTTGGACAGCACAGGCCAGCCCTCGTTTTTGTAGTGCGAGGTGAGTTCCGACATTTTTCCGACAATGGCGTTGTAGGTGCGCAGCTCATAAATGGCCATGAAAACTCCTGTTAGATGAGCTGCCCACTTTAGGTGGGCCTGAGCGGCGGCGCTGTCGGCAAGGTGACGCTGCAGGTTCTGGCGACCTGTAAGATGATTCCCACCCTGATTTCTTTGGATGGATCCCCATGAATGCCCCTCTCTCCCGCGCAGCCTTGGCGAATGTGCAGGCCGCCGACTTGGCCGCCCTGCCCTTGATTGAAAAATGGATCGCCTTTGCCACCGTCTCGCGCGACAGCAACTTGGCCCTGCTGGACTGGACCGAGGCTTACCTGAAGGACTTGGGTATTGCCTGCAGCCGCACCTATGACGACAGCGGCCAAAAAGCCAACCTGTGGGCCACGCTGCCCGCACACGATGGCGAAACCAAAATCGGCGGCTTGGTGCTGTCGGGCCACACCGACGTGGTGCCGGTAGACGGCCAGCCCTGGGACACCGACCCGTTCAAGGTCGAAATCAAAGGCGACAAGATGTACGGCCGGGGAGTGACCGACATGAAGAGCTTTGGCGCCATCTGTTTGATGATGGTGCCCGAGTTGCTGAAAAGGAAACTCAAGCGCCCGATTCACCTGGCTTTCAGTTACGACGAAGAAGTGGGCTGCATCGGCGTGCGCCGCATGATTGCCGACATGCAGGCCCAAGGCTTCAAACCCGCGGGTTGCATCGTGGGCGAGCCCACGGGCATGCAGGTGGTGATTGCGCACAAAGGCAAACACTCTTACAAAACCACGGTGCACGGTTTTGAGGCGCATTCTTCGCTCACGCCGCTGGGCGTGAACGCGGTTGAGATTGCTTGTGAGTTTGTGGCCAACCTGAAAAGCATGCACCGCGAGCTGGTACAAAACGGCCCGTTTGATCCGATTTACGACGTCCCCCACACCACCGTGCACACCGGCGTGATCGCGGGTAACACGGCGCTCAACATCATTCCCCGCCAGTGCGAAGTGACCTGGGAAATCCGCCACCACCACCTGAACACCCCCGAAGATTTGTTTGCCCGGGCCCAAGCCTTTGGCGAAAGCCTGGTGCCCGCCATGCAGGCGGTCGCACCGGGCACGGGCATCACGCACGAGCTCAAATCGGTGTTGCCCGGTTTTGCCACGGCCGCCGACAGCGAGATCGCCAACCTGTGTTTTGACTGCGCCGAAGTCGACCCGGCCAGCGGCGCGGGCAAGGTGTCGTTTGGCACGGAAGCTGCTCTGTTTCACCAAGCCGGTGTGCCCACCATCGTGTGCGGCCCCGGCCACATTGCGCAAGCGCACCAGCCCAACGAATGGGTCACCCTGGACCAGTTGGCTTGGTGCGAGCGCTTCATGCGCCGCCTGGCCGACCGGGTGTGCGTGGCCTGATTTTTTCAAACGATCGAACCCTACTCAAGGAAACTCACATGATTCAACGTCGTGAAATTTTGACCTCCAGCCTCGGCATGGCCATGCTGTCGGCCGTGGGCTTGGCCCAGGCACAATCCACCAAAACGGTGCGCATCGTGGTGCCCTTTGCCTCCAGTGGTGTGCAGGACACCTTGGCCCGCGCACTGTCGCAGGAAATGGGCGTGGCCCTGGGTCAAACGGTGATTGTGGAAAACCGACCCGGTGCAGGTGGCACTGTGGGCACCGGCTACGTGGCCCGCGCCGAGGCCGATGGCACCGTGATGGTGGCCGCGGCCGCCAGCCACAACATTGCCGGATCGCTGTACACCAAGCTGGCCTACGACCCACAAAAAGACTTCACCCCACTGGCCCACATTGGCAGCGCGAGCTACGTGCTCATGGTGAACCCCGATGTGCCCGCCAAAACCGCAGCCGAATTCATCCGCTACGCCAAAGCCAACCCCGGCAAGATGAATTACGCGAGCGCGGGTGTGGGCAGTGCCACGCATTTGGCCATGGCGTACTTCACCGGTTTGGCGGGGATTGATGTGGTGCACATCCCGCTCAAGGCCACAGGCGAAGCCATCAACGAAGTGCTGTCGGGCCGTGCCCAGGCCGTGATTGCCGCCAGCATTGGCGCACTGGCGTTTGCCAAGGACAGCCGCGTGCGTTTGTTGGGCGTGACCTCGCCCCAGCGCAGCAAATACCTGCCCGATCTGCCCACCATTGCCGAAAGCGGCTTGCCGGGTTATCAGTTTGATTCGTGGTTCGGTTTTCTGGGCCCTGCAGCCATCCCGGCCGCCGAGGCCAACCGCATCAACGCGGCCGTCAGCAAGCTGCTCAAAGACCCGGTGGTGCTGGCGCGCCTGGACAAGCAAGGCATCGAGCCCCGCGACATGAGCAACGCCGACTTCAGCAAGTTGCTGGCGGCCGACTATGTCCGCATGGCGCAAGTGGTCAAGGCCTCGGGCGCGAAGATCGACTGACGCCCTAGGACGTCTCGTCAATGCAGTGGAGCAAGCGAACACTGGCCTGATCGTCTTGCGCCATCCGCAAAGCAAAGTCCACGGCTTTGTTGGAAGTGGCGCGGCCATCCACGGGAACGATGATTTTTTTGGACAGAGGTCTCTATACCGGGCTATACCTGCTCGTCATTGCCCAGCGCCGTCAACCTCTCACGCAATGCAGGCCAGCACACATCAAGGAGCGATAGCTTCGATGGCGATGTCGATGCGCACCTCGTCACCCACGTAAGGCGCGTATTTTCCGGCATTGAATTCGGTGCGCTTGATGGTGGTGAAAGCGTTGGCGCCCAAGGCAGGCTTTTTCATCATAGGGTGGGGCATGGCCTGGAAGCTGGTCACGTTCAGGGTCACAGGCTTGGTCACGCCCTTGATGGTCAGGTTGCCTTCAATGGCTTTGGGCTTGTCGCCTTCGAATACCACTTTGGTCGACTTGAAGGTGGCGGTGGGGAATTTGGTGGTGTCCAAAAAGTCTTCGCCCTGGATGTGGCCATTGAAAAGCGACGAGCCGGTGTTCACCGATTTCATGTCGATCACGATGTCCACCGAGCCAGCCTTGGCTTCGGCGTCAAACACGACCTTGCCAGTGGTGTTGCTGAAGCTGCTCAGCTGCGTGGACAGGCCGAAGTGCGAATAGGAAAAACGTGGGAAGGTGTGCGAGCTGTCCACGTTGTAGGTCACGGGTGCGGCCAGAGCCGCGCCTGCGGCCACCGATGCGAAGGCCAAAGCGGCTGCGATTTTTTTGAACGATGTCATGAGAAGCTCCTGTTGAAAAATTGGGGTGAGAAAAAGGGTTGCGCGCTTATTTGCCAAGTGTTGCGGTGAGTGAGAAATTGACCTGAATGTCGTTGGCCACCACATCGAACTTGGCCCACATGCCTTCGCCGATGTTGTAGTCGGCGCGCTTGAGGGTGAAGCTGCCGGTGAGCAAACCGTCCTTGCCTTGCGCGGTGTGTTTCATCGGAAATTTCACCTCGCGTGTCAGTCCCTTGATGCTGAGCGTGCCTTGCACTTCATATTGGTTGGGCGCGGTTTGTTGGATCCGTTTGGTCACAAATTGAGCTTTGGGAAACGCTTTCGCGTTGAACCATGATTTGGTCACAACTTCGTCGTCGGCTTCGCTTGATCCCGCATCCACGCTGGCCAGATCAACCTCAAAGCTGGCTTTGCCTTGTTCGGCCTTGGCGGGGTCAAAGTTGACTTGCGCAGAAAATTTCGTGAAGCGACCGTCCATCGCCACGCCCATTTGCTTGAACTGAAAGGTGACGCCGCTTTTGGCGGGCACGATGGACTGGTAAGGCGCAGCCTGCACTTGCAAGGCCAACGCGGTGCCCGACAGGGCCAGCAGGATTTTCAAAACAGTGTTCATGGGGGTCCTCAAAAATATCGGGGTCAGTCTCTGGAAGCAGGAGGTTCTGGGGTTCGGCGGGTGGGCAGCATGCGGCGCAGGGTGTCGTCTTTGTGAAAAAAGTGGTGAAAAAACGCAGCCGCCACGTGGCCCGTGATCAGCAGCAACAAGCCGATGTTCAGGGCTTCGTGCAACTCGGCCAGATTTTTGCCCAGCGCTTTGTCTTTGCTGAGCAGGTCGGGGATGGGCAGCACGCCAAACCATACGGTCTGCACGCCCTTGGCTGAACTCATCAGCCAACCACTCAAGGGGATGGCGATCATCAGTACATAGAGCAAAAAGTGGCCCGCGTGCGCCGCCCATTGCACGGGGCGGGACAGGTTGTCTGACCATGCTGGCGGGCGGTGTGTGATGCGCCAGACCAAGCGCAGCCAGACCAAAGCAAACACGCTCACGCCGGCCCATTTGTGCCACGCGTAGTATTGCAACTTCTCGGGCGACAGGGGCAGGTCGCTCATGTAAAAGCCCAGGGCCAGCAAACCGAAAATCATCAGGGCCATCAGCCAGTGCAGGCTTTTGGCCATACGGGTGTAGTGCGTGTTCATGGGCTCAAGTCGCTTGATCCGTTCGGCATTCATTGAAAGATGTAGCCATCCATGGCGATGACGTGTTCGCTGATGCCCCGGTAAAACGCTTGGGCCTGAGCATCAGCGCCCGCAGCGCCCAAAGCGGTGAACAAAGGCAGTAAATGCTCGTCCGTCGGTTGGGCGCGCAGACCAGCGGCTTGCTGGCGGTAGGCCAGCAGACTGGGCACATCTCTGGCCGTCAAGTGGGTATGGATCCAGTCGGCAAATGTTTGCACATAAGCAGGCGTGGCACCGCCTTGCATGCGCACGACCATGAGATCGCGCAGGTTGTGCGTGATGTTGCCCGAGGCGAGCACCAAAATGCCTTGCTGCGCCAAACTGGCCAGCGCCTGGCCCACGCGCAAAGCGTGCTCCGGGCCCAAATGGCTTTGTACTGACAAAGGCACCACCGGCACATCGGCGTCGGGGAACATCTGGCGCAGTGGAATCCAGGCGCCGTGGTCCAGGCCCCGCTGGTCGTCTTGCACCACGGGCAGGCCTGCCGTTTGCAAAGCATTCACCACCTGGGCTGCCACTTCGGGGCAGCCGGTGGCGGGGTAATGCATCTCGTACAGGCGCGGGTCAAAGCCGCCAAAGTCGTGAATGGTTTCGGGTCGGGTGGCAAAGCCCACGGTGGGCACCACCGTGTCCCAGTGCGGGCTGACCACCACGATGGCGCGGGGCGTGGCCAATTGCGCCGCGACCTGCGTCATGGCCGCGCCCGCCGCACCGGGATGCAAGGCAAACATGGGCGAGCCGTGGGGCACAAACAGGACAGAGCGAGGGGCAGTCATGGTTTTTTTCAGGGGGCAATACAAGGCAGTGAGATGGACTTTAGGCGGCTCAGTTGATTTGAAAAAGTAGCCAATCTTCAAATACTTGTTGCACAATTGACAACAATGGACAAGCTCGATGCAATGCAAATCTTTGTGCGTGTGGCCGAAGCGGGCACATTCACCGCCGTGGCCGACCAGTTGCAGGTGGCGCGCTCGGTGGTCACGCGCCAGATCGCGGCGCTGGAAAAACATCTGCGGGTCAAACTCATCACGCGCAGCACCCGCAGCCTGACCCTCACTGCCGCAGGCGCAACCTACCTCGAAAAATGCCGCCTCATCCTGAACATGGTGGACGCCGCCGAGTCCAGCCTGGACGAAGAAAAAGCCGTGCCGCGTGGACGCATCCGGCTGGGCCTGCCGATCAGCTTCGGCCTGCAGCGGCTCATGCCCGCTTTGCTCCAGTTCGCCAAGGCACAACCGCACATTGAGCTGTTGATGGACTTTTCGGACCAACGGGCCAACCTGATCGAAGCAGGCATCGACCTGTCGATCCGCATCACCGCCGACCTGCAGCCCGGCGACATCGTGCGCAGTCTGGGCCATTGCCGCTTGTTGACCCTGGCCTCGCCAACCTATCTGTCAGAGCACGGCGCGCTGCGCCACCCGGATGAACTGCGCCACCACGAGTGTCTGGTTTATTCCATGACGGCCAAAGGGGCCACTTGGCCTTACCGGGTGGACGGGCAACTGCAGGCCTTTGCCGTGCGTGGCCGCATTCAGGCCAACAACGGCCTGGCCTTGGTGCAGGCAGCTGCGCAGGGCATGGGCATCACCTTGCAGCCGGACTTCATTGCCGAGCCTTTTTTGCAAAGCGGTCAGGTGACGATCTTGTTGCAAGACTTTGAGGCCCCGCCCATGGGCATTTATGCCGTCTTGCCGAGCAACCGCTACATTCCGCACCGGGTGAATGTGCTGATCGAGCACCTGTCCGCCTATTTGGCTGGCACTCGATCGGGTTAACAGCTGTCACGGTGTTGACGGCAGACCCCGCATTTCAAGCCACAATCGGCCCATCTTTTTGACGACTGCTTTTGACTGGACCCTGACATGACCTACCCCAACACCCAACTCTTCATCAACGGCCAATGGTGCGATGCCGAGGGTGGCCGCACCCTGCCCGTGTTCAACCCGTCCAACGGCATCGAGATCGGCCGCTTGGCCCATGCGGGCATCCCCGACCTGGAGCGTGCAGCGCAAGCCGCGCAAAAAGGCTTCGAAATATGGCGTGACACACCCGCCAACGAGCGCAGCGCCATCCTCCGCAAAGCAGCCGCCTTGATGCGCGAGCGTGCCCCCCAAATTGCCGAGCTGCTCACCCAAGAACAAGGCAAGCCCCTGGCCGAAGCCAAAGTTGAAGCCATGTCGGCCGCCGACATCATCGAGTGGTTTGCCGAGGAAGGCCGCCGCGTGTATGGCCGAATCGTGCCGCCGCGCAACATCAACGTGCAGCAGCAAGTGCTCAAGCAGCCTGTCGGACCTGTGGCCGCGTTCACGCCTTGGAACTTCCCGATCAACCAGGCGGTCCGCAAGATGTCGGCGGCCTTGGCCACCGGCTGCTCCATCATCGTCAAAGCGCCGGAAGAAACGCCCGCCGCTCCGGCCGAGCTGATCCGTGCTTTCCACGACGCAGGCGTGCCTGCGGGCGTGATCGGTCTGGTGTACGGCACACCGGCCGAGATTTCGAACTACCTGATCGCGCACCCGCTGATCCGCAAGATCACCTTCACCGGCTCCACCCCCGTGGGCAAGCAATTGGCCGCGTTGGCGGGCCAGCACATGAAGCGCGCGACCATGGAGCTGGGCGGCCACGCACCGGTCATCCTGGCCGAAGACGCCGACATCGCGCTGGCATTGAAAACCGCAGGCGCGGCCAAGTTCCGCAATGCGGGCCAAGTCTGCATCGCACCCACCCGCTTTTTGGTGCACCACAAAATTGCCGACGCCTTTGCTGAAGCATTCGCCGCGCAAGCCCAGGCCCTGAAAGTGGGCGACGGCCTGACGGCAGGCACCCAAATGGGCCCCTTGGCCAACGAGCGTCGCTTGGCCGCCATGCAGTCCATCGTGCAAGACGCCCGCGCCAAAGGCGCCAAGGTGCTGACAGGTGGCGAACGCATCGGCACCCAGGGCAACTTCTTTGCGCCCACGGTGTTGTCGCATGTGCCGCTGGACGCCGATGTGGTGGTCAACGAGCCGTTTGGACCCATCGCTGCGGTCCGCAGCTTCGAAAACATCGAAGACGCCATCGCTGAAGCCAACCGCCTGCCCTTTGGATTGGCGGGCTACGCTTTCACCAACTCCATGAAAACCATGCACCTGCTGAACCAACGCCTGGACGTGGGCATGCTGTGGGTCAACCAGCCCGCCGCGCCTTGGCCTGAGCTGCCCTTTGGCGGCATGAAAGATTCAGGTTACGGCTCCGAAGGTGGCCCCGAGGCGCTGGAGGCCTACCTCAACACCAAGACGGTGTCGATCTTCAACGCCTGAGAGGCTTTGCGGTGTTGCGCATCCTGATCACGGGCTTTGAACCCTTTGGTGGGCAAAGTCTGAACCCTTCCTGGGAAGTGGCACGTGCCTTAAATGGCCTGGCGCTGGAGGGGGCTCAGGTCGTGTCGGTGCAACTGCCCTGCGTGTTCGTACAGGCGCTGCCCGCATTGCAGCTGGCCCTGGCACAGCACCGGCCGGACATTGTGCTGGCGCTGGGCCAGGCTGAGGGGCGCTGTGATTTCTCGGTCGAGCGCGTAGCCATCAACGTCATGGACGCCCGCATCGCCGACAACGCGGGGGCGCAGCCCATCGATATTGCCGTGGTGGCGGGGGCGCCGGCGGCCTACTTCAGTACCTTGCCCATCAAGGCGCTGGTCGCGGGTTTGCGCGCTGGCGGCTTCCCGGCATCGGTGTCGCAAACGGCAGGCACTTTTGTCTGCAACCAAGTGTTTTATGCGCTGCAGCACGCGCTGGCAGGGCAAGGCGTGCACAGCGGCTTTGTGCATTTGCCGCTGTTGCCCGAACAAGCCGCGCATTGGAAGGGCCCCAGTTTGCCCAGCTGGCCCGCCCAACTTCAGATTGCGGCAGCGCGGCACGCCCTGACCGTGCTGGTGGCGCATCGGCAGCAGGGCCTGGGCGATGTGGCCTTGGGTGGCGGCACGCTCAATTGACTTGCAAGCCGATCTGCAGAACCCAACCAGCACTCCGCCCCTTTTTTGTCACCCTGGGCGAAAACCCGGGGTCCATTTTGTCGTGTCCTTGGTCAAGTGCCTGGAGACGATCCAGCGGCCTTGAACACCGGGGCCGTGAATGCCGGGTCCATGCGCTGGCGGGCCCGAGCAGCCACCCCCGTGTCGGCAAAAGCCCAGGCCATTGAAGCACCCATGCCTTGCAAGGCCGTGCGCACAGCGGCTTGTTCCAGCGCACAGCTGCGTTCGCGCT
>CAJBLW010000134.1 GCA_903953985.1 uncultured Burkholderiales bacterium | reverse complement strand
TGTGGGACGCCAACGGCCGCCTCAAAGACGTCAAGGCGGTCATGCCCGAGAGTACCTTCGCCAGTATCTACCAGGAGATCATCTATTTCTGCATATGGGATGGCGCGTTCGACCCCAAGACGATGGGCACTGTGCCCATGGTCTTCGGGTCAAACGCGCCATGCCATTTGCAGAAATTGATCATTTCCATGTAAATGCGGGCAAACGTCGACTCGGGCATCACGGCCTTGACGTCTTTCAAGCGACCATCGGCACCCCACATTTTTCCGCCGTTGCGGATCATGGCAGGCATGGATGCGTCCACGATCACGTCATTCGGCGAATGGAAGTTGGTGATGCCCTTGGCCGAGTCAACCATAGCCAGCTCGGGCCGACCTTCATGGCATGCATGCAGATCGCGGTTGATTTCGTCTTGTTTGGACTGGGGTAAGGTGGCCACTTTGGCATACAAGTCGGCCATGCCGTTGTTCACATTCACGCCCAATTCCTTGAACAAAGCACCGTGTTTGGCAAACGCATCCTTGTAGAAGATTTTCACGCAATGGCCGAAAACGATGGGATGGGAGACCTTCATCATCGTGGCCTTGACGTGCAGAGAGAACATCACACCCGTCTGGTGAGCGTCTTCGATTTCTTTTTCATAAAACTCGAGCAACGCCTTTTTGCTCATGTACATGCTGTCAATGACTTCCCGGTCGAGCAAGGCAACTTTGGGCTTGAGGACTATGGTTTTGCCACTTTTGGTGATCAGCTCCATCTTCACTTCACGGGCGCGGTCCAGCGTGATGGACTTTTCTCCGTGTTAAAAGTCGCCGGCGTGCATGTGGGATACGTGCGAGCGCGAGGCCTGGCTCCATTCGGCCATGCTGTGCGGGTTCTTGCGGGCAAATTCCTTGACCGCCTTGGGTGCGCGGCGGTCCGAGTTGCCTTCGCGCAGCACCGGATTGACAGCAGAGCCAATGCATTTGGCATAGCGCGCCTTGATGGCCTTTTCTTCGTCGTTTTTAGGGGCGTCCGGATAGTCGGGCAGTGCGTAACCTTTGGACTGCAGTTCTTTGATGGCGGCTGAGAGTTGGCCTACCGAGGCGCTGATGTTGGGCAGCTTAATGATGTTGGTGTCGGCTCGCAGAGTCAATCGGCCCAGTTCGGTCAGGTTGTCAGGGGCTTTTTGTTCAGCCTTCAGGTGATCGGAAAATTCACCCAGGATGCGGCCAGCCAGTGAGATGTCGCTGGTTTCGACCTCAATGCCTGCCGGCTGAGTGAATGTGCGAACGATGGGCAAGAAGGCTGCGGTGGCCAACAGAGGCGCTTCATCCGTCAGGGTGTAAATGATTTTGGTGCGTGCTTCAGGCATGGTCATCGTGGTGTGTTTTTACAGGATGAAAAGGGAAGCCACCATCTTAAACCAAGCCTGCCGACATTCGCCTGACAAATGGGCAACTTCATCCAAGGTTTTTTTATGTAATAGAGAGATCTGCTGCGGTCCCAATCGACCCACCGAGCCCGACGCCAAGCACCAAACAAGTCTGTTGCCGCTTAAATTTGTGGGAAAATGGACTTTTGTTGACGCCTCTCCCCTTATTCAGCGCGGTCATTGACCGCGTTTTTGCATTCAATTTCATGGTTCAGATCACGCTTCCCGACGGTTCATTGCGCGAATTTCCCGGCCCGGTCACCGTGGCCGAAGTGGCAGCCTCTATTGGTGCTGGCTTGGCCAAGGCGGCCTTGGGTGGCAAGGTCAATGGTCAACTGGTCGACACCAGTTTCAGCATGACGTCCAATGTCCAGTTGGCCATAGTGACCGGTAAAGACCCTGAAGGCCTGGAGTTGATCCGTCATTCCACGGCACACTTGTTGGCTTATGCGGTCAAGGGCTTGTTTCCTGATGCACAAGTCACGATCGGTCCCGTCATTGAAAACGGCTTTTATTACGATTTTTCCTACAGTCGCCCCTTCACGCCTGATGATTTGGTGGCGATCGAAAAGCGCATGACCGAGTTGGCTGCCAAAGACGAGCCCGTGTTGCGTCGTGAACTGCCACGCGATGAAGCGGTGGCCCACTTTGAAGCCATTGGCGAGCATTACAAAGCCGAAATCATTGGCAGCATTCCGGCCGACCAAGCCGTCAGCCTGTACCGCGAAGGCGATTTCGAAGACCTGTGTCGCGGTCCGCACGTGCCCAGCACCGGTAAGCTCAAACACTTCAAACTCATGAAGGTTGCAGGTGCTTATTGGCGTGGTGACAGCAAAAACGAGATGCTGCAGCGTGTGTATGGCACCGCTTGGGCCAGCAAGGAAGATTTGCAGCAGTACCTGCTGCGTCTGGAAGAAGCCGAAAAACGCGACCACCGAAAGCTGGGCCGCGAGTTGGATTTGTTCCACATCGATGAGCACGCTCCCGGCTTGGTGTTCTGGCACCCCAAGGGCTGGACCGTGTGGCAGGCCGTAGAGCAGTACATGCGTCAGGTTTACCGGGACAGCGGATACCACGAAGTCAAAGGCCCGCAGATTTTGGACAAAACCCTGTGGGAAAAAACGGGCCACTGGGACAAGTACCGCGACAACATGTTCACCACCGAGTCGGAAAAGCGAGATTACGCGCTCAAGCCGATGAACTGTCCGGGGCACATCCTAATTTTTAAGCAAGGCATCAAGAGCTACCGCGATCTGCCGCTTCGCTACGGCGAGTTCGGTCAGTGTCATCGCAACGAGCCCTCCGGTGGTTTGCACGGCATCATGCGCGTGCGAGGCTTCACTCAGGATGACGGTCACATTTTCTGCACCGAGGACCAAATCCTGCCCGAGTGCGACACCTTCACCCAGGTGCTCAAGAATGTGTACGCCGATTTTGGTTTCAGCGACATCCTCTACAAAGTGTCCACGCGACCCGCTGCCCGAATCGGCTCGGACGAGCTTTGGGATAAGGCCGAAAAAGCACTGATGGACAGCCTTCGTCATTCCGGTTGCGATTTCGTGATCTCCCAAGGTGATGGTGCTTTTTACGGCCCCAAGATTGAATACACCCTGAAAGACGCCATTGGCCGTGAATGGCAGTGCGGCACGATCCAAGTTGACTTTAACTTGTCTGAGCGCTTGGATGCGGAGTACGTGGCCGAAGACGGTTCGCGCCAGAGACCGGTGATTCTTCACCGCGCCATCGTGGGCAGTATGGAGCGTTTCATCGGTATTTTGGTTGAGCAGCACGCCGGGGCGTTGCCCACTTGGCTGGCCCCTAACCAAGTTTCCATACTTAACATCACCGATGCACAGTCTGATTACTGTCGTGAAATTGCTGCAAAACTGCAAAAATCAGTGTCAAATCAAGGCCTTAGGGTTCAAATGGACCTGCGCAACGAAAAAATCACGTATAAAATACGCGAGCACTCGTTGCAAAAGCTGCCTTACATCCTTGTCGCTGGCGATAAGGAAAAGGCAGCAGGTACCGTCGCTGTGCGCGCCCGGGGTATCAAAGACCTCGGTGTGATGTCGTTCGATGCGTTCATTGATCTCTTTGCTGCCGAGATCGCTTATTAATCCTGAAGGTGAGTTTCGCGAC
>CAJBLW010000133.1 GCA_903953985.1 uncultured Burkholderiales bacterium | reverse complement strand
TGCCAACACCGACTTGCTCACGCCTTGCAAAATAGCTTTGGGCACATCGTCCACCACATAGCCAAAACTCGCATCGCTGATGGCCAGCATGGGGTTGGGCAGGTTGTTGGGTTCCTTGAAGCCAAAGGTGAATTCGGCATCGGCCAGCAGAGGGGCCACTTTTTCCATGCGCTCGAGCGCTTTGACACGGCTTTGCGCCTGTTTGGCTTTGCTGGCTTGGGCCTTGAAGCGGGTGATGAATTTTTGCAGGTGGGCGATCTTGTCTTGCTGCTTGGAAAACGAAGCTTGTTGCAGCTCCATTTGCTGTGCCCGCAGGATTTCAAAGCCACTGTAGTTGCTGCCGTAGCGGGTGAGTTTGGCGTGGTCGATGTGCAAGGTGACATCGGTCACGGCATCCAGAAACTCGCGGTCATGGCTGATCACGATCATCGTGCCGGCGTAGCGCTGTAGCCAGGCTTCCAGCCAGACCAGGGCGTCCAAGTCCAAGTGGTTGGTGGGCTCGTCCAAGATGAGAATGTCAGACGGGCACATCAGCGCACGGGCCAGTTGCAAGCGCATGCGCCAGCCGCCCGAAAAGCTGTTGACGGGGTTGTTGAGCTCGTCCACCCGAAAACCCAGTCCCAAAATCAGGGCTTCTGCGCGGGGCATGGCGTCGTGGTCACCGGCATCGGCCAAGTCGGTGTAAACATGGGCCATTTCCATGCCGTCGCCACTGGCTTCGGCCACCACCAGACGCTGGCGCAACTCGGCCAATCGGGTGTCACCTTCCAAAACAAAGTCGGCGGCGGCTTGGTCGGTCTCGGGCATGTTTTGTGCAACTTGGCCCATGCGCCACTGGCGTGGCATCTCAAAATCACCGCCGTCTTCGGTCAAGCTGCCGTTGAACAACGCAAACAAGGTGGATTTGCCCGCCCCGTTGCGCCCAACCAGACCGACTTTTTCTCCGGGGTTGAGGGTGACAGAAGCTTTGTCCAGCAGCACCTTGGTGCCTCGACGGAGGGTGACGTTTTTAAGATTGATCATGAAAAGCAGTATCCGGAACAGATGCCGGTATGGGGAGCAGGGTCAGTTTGGAGGGACTGACCTCTTTAAGCACAACCCGCCATTTTCGCCGATGTGTATGACGGTGAGGTGGTGCGTTGAAAATTGGGTTGTTTATCCGACCAGCTGGCCGGGCATTTACAAGCTGAGCAGGGCTTCGCGGGAGATCACCAGTACCTGATCGTCGCCCGCGCTGGTGTCCAGCCAAGCGACTTCAAGTTCGGGGAAAGCAGCGATGAAGTGGTCCACCTCGTTGCCGATTTCCAGCACCAAGACGGCGTGTTCGCTCATGCGCCCAGGCGCATCCTTGAACAGTTGCCGAACAAAGTCCATGCCGTCGGTGCCGCCAGCCAGGGCCAGTTTGGGTTCAGCCCGGTACTCGGCGGGTAGAGCGTCCATGCTGGCTTGGCACACATAAGGCGGGTTGCACAAAATGAGGTCAAACGGACCCGGCAGTGCACTCAGGCCATCGCTGTGAACCAGTTGGACGCTCGCTTGCAGCTCGTGCCGCGCCACGTTGATGGCGGCCACGGCCAGCGCATCATCCGAAATGTCCGCCCCGGTGACTTGCACCTCGGGCCAAGCCAGCGCCGCCAGCACGGCCAGGCTGCCGTTTCCGGTGCACAAATCCAGCACGCGGGTGGTCTCGTTGCTCAGCCAGGCGTCGATCGTGCCGTCGGCCAGGACCTCGGCGATCAGGCTGCGCGGCACGATGGCGCGCTCGTCGATGTAAAACGAAACACCCTGCAACCAGGCTTCTTGCGTCAGATAGGCAGCGGGTTTTCGGGTGGTGACGCGTTCTTCGATCAGCGCAGCGCAAGCCGCCTGCTGCTCAGGGGTCACGGCTTGTTCAGCCACTTCGTCTAAGTTGGTGTCCAGCGGCAAGCCCAGTCGCCACAGCACCAACCAAACGGCTTCGTCAAAGGCGCTCTGGGTGCCGTGGCCGAAAGCCACACCCGCGCGTGTGAGCCGGTCGGACGATGCCGCGATCAACCCCGAAAGGTTCAAGTCGCTCATGCGGACAGGCCCGCGTTGAGTTGTTCCAGCGTGCGACGGTAGATGGCCTTGAGGGGCGCGATGTCACTCAGAGCCACATGCTCGTTGACCTTGTGGATGGTGGCGTTGGGCGGGCCGAACTCGATGACTTGTGGGCAAATCTGCGCGATGAAGCGGCCGTCGCTGGTGCCGCCGGTGGTGGACAGCTCGGTGACCAGCCCGGTTTCGTCGTGGATGGCTTGCTGAATGGCTTTGACTAAGCTGCCCGGGGTGGTCAAAAACGGCAAGCCGCCAATCGTCCAGTTCAGTTCGTATTTCAAACCATGTCTGTCCAGCACGGCTGTCAAGCGCTGCTGCAGGCTTTCGGGGGTGGATTCAGTGCAAAAGCGAAAATTGAAATCCACCACGCAGTCGCCGGGGATCACGTTGCTCGCGCCCGTGCCCGCGTGGATGTTGCTGACCTGCCAGCTGGTGGGCGGGAAGAAGGCATTGCCTTCGTCCCAGCGGATGGCCACCAGTTCGTCCAGCGCCGGGGCTAGGCGGTGGATCGGATTGTCGGCCAGGTGCGGGTAGGCGATGTGGCCTTGCACACCTTTGACGGTGAGCTTACCGCTCAGGGTGCCGCGTCGGCCGTTCTTGATCATGTCGCCCGTCTGCTGCACCGAGGTGGGTTCGCCCACGATGCAAAACTGAGGCGCATCGCCACGGGCTTGGAGCGCTTTGCACACCACCACCGTGCCGTCGAGCGCTGGGCCCTCTTCATCGCTGGTCAGCAAAAAGGCTAGCCCCAGAGCCGGGTTGGGATTGGCGGCCAAAAACTCTTGCACCGCGACCACCATGGCCGCCAGCGAGGTTTTCATGTCGCTCGCACCTCGCCCAAACAACTTACCGTCTTTGTGGGTGGGGGTGAAGGGGTCGCTGTCCCATTGCGTGAGTGGCCCGGTAGGCACCACGTCGGTGTGACCTGCAAAGGCCAGGGTATGGCCCGAGCTGCCAGCCCGCTTGGCCCAAAGGTTGCGCACACGGAAAGTGTCCGGTCCTGAGTCCATGAATTCG
>CAJBLW010000132.1 GCA_903953985.1 uncultured Burkholderiales bacterium | reverse complement strand
GCGCTGATCTGGCTCGCCTCATGGGCCTGGCCGACACCGCCATCGATGTGGTCCGCATGGAAGCGGCCGGTTGCTATGGCCGCAACGGCGCCGACGATGTGGCCGCCGATGCCGCCTTGCTGGCCCGCGCCGTGGGGGCGCCTGTGCGCGTGCAACTCACGCGCGAACAAGAACATGCCTGGGAGCCCAAAGGCGCAGCCCAACTGATGGATGTGCGCGGCGGGCTGAACGCCGATGGTTCGGTGGCGGCCTATGATTTTGAAACCAGCTACCCCTCCAACGGCGCGCCCACATTGGCGCTCTTGCTCACCCGCACGGTGGAGCCTCTGGCGCAAGCTTATGAAATGGGTGACCGCACCGCACGGCCCCCCTATGACTACAGCAACTTGCGGGTGAGTGTGAACGACATGGCCCCCATTTTGCGGGCCTCTTGGCTGCGCGGTGTGTCGGCCTTGCCCAATTCGTTTGCCCACGAAAGCTACATCGACGAGCTGGCGGCAGCCGCGGGGGTGGACCCGGTTGAATTCCGTTTGCAGTACCTCAAAGATCCACGCGCTGCCGAGCTGCTGGCGACCACTGCAGAACGCGCAGGTTGGCAGGTGCGCACAGCGCCCCGGCAACAAGTGGTGGCGGGTACAAACGGTGACATGGTGCGGGGCCAGGGCGTGGCCTATGCGCGTTATGTGCACAGCAAATGGCCGGGCTTTGGCGCGGCCTGGGCAGCTTGGGTGGCCGATGTCGAGGTCAACCGGCGCACGGGTGAGGTGCATGTCAGCCGCGTGGTGGTGGGCCATGACGCCGGCATGATGATCAACCCTGCAGGCGTGGAGCACCAGATCCACGGCAACGTGTTGCAGACCACCAGCCGCGCATTGCATGAGCAAGTGCAGATCGAGCCGCAAAAGAATACCGTGGCCACACAAGAGTGGGGCAGTTACCCGATTTTGAATTTCCGCAATGTGCCGGTGGTCGAAGTCGTCACCATGCCCCGCCAGCACGAAGCGCCGCTGGGTTCGGGTGAATCGTCGTCGGTGCCCGGCACGGCGGCCATTGCCAATGCGATTTTTGATGCCACCGGCGTGCGCTTTCGGGAGCCACCCTTCACACCCGAGCGTGTGCGTGCAGCCTTGAACGGCGACGCGCCCCCCACCGAGTCGCCGACGCCCCAACCCACACGCGCGCCCACGGTGATGCCGCAAGGCGTTCGCTGGCCCCAGCGCTGGCCTGTCTGGTCGCGTGCCGGTGCGGTTTTGGTGGGGGTTTTGGGCACCGCTTTTGCGCTGCTGGGTGGGCGTGTGGCCATAGCGCCAGTTAGCTACAGCCCGGGCACTTTGTACACCGCCGAAACCATCGAGCGGGGCCGTCAGTTGGCCGCCACCGGGGACTGCGTGGTGTGCCACACCGCACCGGGCGGTGTGGCGAACGCCGGGGGCCGCGCCATGAGCACGCCGTTTGGCACCGTGTTCAGTACCAACCTCACAACCGACCCCGAGCACGGCATCGGCCGGTGGTCCTTCAGCGCCTTTCAGCGGGCCATGCGCGAAGGCATCTCGCGTGATGGGCGGCATCTTTACCCGGCGTTTCCTTTCACGTCGTTTGCCAAAATGAGCGACGACGATCTGATGGCGCTTTATGGTTACCTGATGGCCCAGCCGGCCGTGGCGTCGGCACCGCCCACCACATCGCTGGCGTTTCCTTTCAACCAACGGGCCTTCATGGCGACCTGGAACGGCCTGTTCCTCGATGCAACGCCCTGGGTGCCCGCCCCGGACCG
>CAJBLW010000131.1 GCA_903953985.1 uncultured Burkholderiales bacterium | reverse complement strand
TTCGTCGCGCAGGTGCAGGATCACGCTGGTGCCGCGTTCGGCGCGGGCAATGGTTTCGACCTCGAAGTCGCCTGTGCCGCCGCTGATCCAGCGCACGCCTTCGGCTGCTTCAGCGCCAGCGCGGCGCGTCTCGACGGTGATCTTGTCGGCCACGATGAAGCCCGAATAAAAGCCCACACCGAACTGGCCAATGAGTTGCGCATCTGATTTTTGGTCGCCGCTCAGCTTGCTCACGAAGTCCTTGGTGCCACTCTTGGCGATCGTGCCCAGGTGGTCTATGGCTTCTTGCGACGTCATGCCGATGCCGTTGTCGGTGATGGTCAGGGTTTTGGCCGTTTTGTCGAATGACAATTTCACCTGCAAGTCGGGGGCGTCTTCGTACAGCCCGGCGTTGTTCAGCGCTTCAAAACGCAGCTTGTCACAAGCGTCCGAAGCGTTGGAGATCAGCTCGCGCAGGAAAATTTCCTGGTTGGAGTACAGCGAGTGCGTGACCAGGTGCAGCAGTTG
The DNA here is from genome assembly GCA_903953985.1 of uncultured Burkholderiales bacterium. Lineage (GTDB taxonomy): Bacteria > Pseudomonadota > Gammaproteobacteria > Burkholderiales > Burkholderiaceae_C > Limnohabitans_A. The sequence goes on along the minus strand of CAJBLW010000131.1, from coordinate 3,671 downwards.
TGCAACTTCGGCCTGAAAGGCATGGGTTTGTTTGCTCATAGCGGTTCAACAGTTAAAAAGGTCAGAAAACAAGAACGCCCCACAGCTTGGGGCGTTGTGGGTGAATTTCAAGAGGTCAAAAAGACTCGTTCGGCCCCAAATACCGCCAAGTCCCCGCCGGCATCTGCCCCAGCTGCACGCCGCCCATCCGGATGCGCTTGAGGCCGACGACTTTCAGGCCCACTTGTTCGCACATGCGGCGAATCTGGCGCTTTTTACCTTCGGTCAGCACAAAACGCAGCTGCTCGGGGTTTTGCCACTCCACTTTGGCTATCTTGAGGGGTTTGCCGTCCAGGCTCAGACCGTGGCGCAGGCGCTCCAGCAGCGCCTTGGGGAAGATGGCTTGCACGTTGGCACTGACCCGGTCGAAGTCGCCAATGACGGTGAGCTGGTTGGCTTTGCCGCCATAGGTGGCCGATGCGGCGGTGGCGGCAGCGGTGTTCTCGTGGCCGGTGTAGGCCACGCGCACCAGGTATTCCTTTTCCATCTCCGAGTCTTCGCCGATCAACTGGCGTGCCACGCGGCCGTCTTGCGTGAGCACCAGCAGGCCTGTGGAATCGATGTCCAGGCGCCCTGCCGGAGCCAGCCCGCGCAGGTGGGGTGGGGTGAAGCGCAGTTTGGACGGGTCGCCGCCCCAGTGGCTGCGTGGGTTGATCAGCGTGATCGCGGGCTCGTGCCCGTCCTCAGCTTGGCCGCTCACATAGCCCATGGGCTTGTGCAGCAAGATGGTTACTTGCCTGTCTTGTTGTTGCTCGGCGGCTTTGTCGATGGTGATGCGATCAGAGAGCGTGACTTGCTGGCCCATGCTGGCGGGCAGGCCGTTGACCTGGACCCAGCCTTGTTCGATCCAGGCGTCGGCTTCGCGGCGCGAGCACATGCGCAATTCGGCCATGCGTTTGTTCAGGCGAGAGGTGCCGCTGGGCGCGGCCGCGTCGCCCTTGCCTTCGGGGCGTGGGGCGCGTTGAAATGCGGGGGGCTGGGTCATGGATTAAGTTGCGCAAAAGAAGTGGGTCGATTGTCCCTTCTTTTGGCGGTTGGAAGAATGCGGTCATGCGTCGCGTGTTGGGCCGTCTAACTGGGATTGGCGTAGGCCTTGTAAATCCAGAATTCGCAGACCGCCGTACTCCACCCGAATGAGCTGGTGTGCTTCGAGTACGCGCAGCGCCTCGTTCACGCGTTGACGCGACAGGCCTACCAAATAAGCCAGCTCTTGCTGGGTGATGCGCAGCACCTCGCCCACGCCGGAAAACAGAACCGGGTTGAACAGGGCCGCCAAGTGGCGAGCCAAGCGAAGTTCGGGGTTGTTCATGCGGTCCAGTTCGCGCGCGGCGATGAACTGGCCCAAGCGCTCGTTGAGCTGCTGCATGATGAAACGGTTGAAGCCCAGCGAATGGTCGATCAGCCAGTGAAAGGTGTCCAGCGGCAGCCCCGCCACCACGCTGGGTCGCAGCGCTTGGATGTTGTAGCGGTAGACCTCGCGCTTGAGGACCGTGCCCTCGCCAAACCAGCCGCCAGGCGGTATGCCGGTGAAGGTCATGGTTTGACCGCTGGCGTTGTCGGTGCTCATTTTCAGAAGACCCGAAATCACCCCGAACCAATAGGTGACGGGGCGGCCCACGCGGCACACATGGTCGCCGGTTTGGGGGTCGCTGACCACCAACTTTGGCACGATTTGCAGGCGCTCTTCAGGGCGCAGCAAGCTCAGCCAGGGGATGTCTTGCAGTTCGGCCCGGGTGGGTGCGCGGCGGCGCTGGTGGACGCTGTTTTCTTTGGCCATGGTCTTTGTCAATGTGTCAGCTGATGGTCAGTTGGACTAGGGGTCTACCCTGAATTGTCGTCCAAACGACAACTTGACGTCAAACGAATGCCTAGGATCGCGCCCAAGTTCAGTCGCATCGCAATCAATGCACCGTTTTTGGAGACAAGTCAGGTCATGCAAACAACGTTTCCCCGTTTGATGCTCAAGCACGCTGCCGAGCGCCCCACAGCGCCCGCACTGCGCGAGAAAATATATGGCATTTGGCAAACCATCAGCTGGTCGGATTTGGCCCAACTGGTGCAATCTGTCGCTTGCGGTTTGCATCAGGCGGGTCTGCAGCGCGGCGAGCACCTGATCGTGGTCGGCGCCAACCGCCCCAGGCTTTACGCCACCATGCTGGCGGCGCAGTCGTTGGGCGCGATTCCGGTGCCGCTGTACCAAGATGCCGCTGCCGCCGAATGCGTTTTCCCGATCACCAATGCCGAAGTGCGTTTTTGCGTGGTGGAAGACCAGGAGCAGGTCGACAAGATGCTGGAAGTGCGCGCGCAGTGCCCGCAATTGACGCACATCTTTTATGACAACCCACGTGGCTTGCGCAAATACGCTGAAGATGGCCTGGGTTCTCTCGAAGAGCTGATCGCAGCCGGTGGCGTGTTTGCCCAGCAGCATCCACAGTTTTATAAGGAAGAAGTCGAAAAATCAGCCTATACCGATGTGGCTGCGATGTTCTTCACCTCGGGCACCACGGGCAATCCCAAGGGCGTGGTCCACACCCATGGTTCCCTGATCGACCGCGCCGATGCGGGTGCTGAGTTTGACAAACTGACCAGCGCCGAAGACGTGTTGGCCTACATGCCGCCAGCCTGGATCGGCCAGAACATCTTCAGCTACGCACAGTGGCTGGTCTGCGGCTATGTGGTCAATTGTCCCGAGTCATCGGCCACGGTAACCATTGACTTGAAAGAGATTGGCCCAACGTATTACTTCGCGCCGCCCCGGGTGTTTGAGGGCATGCTGACCAGCGTGATGATCCGCATGGAAGACGCTGGCAGCTTCAAGCGCAAGTTGTTCCACTACTTCATGGGCGTGGCCAAAAAAGTCGGCCCTGCCTTGATGGATGGCCATGCGGTAGGCTTGGTGGACCGTTGGGTTTACGGCTTGGGCAATCTGATGGTTTTCGGCCCCTTGCGCAACAACCTGGGTTTCAGCCGTGTGCGTGTGGCCTACACCGCAGGCGAGGCGATTGGTCCCGACTTGTTCACCTTCTTCCGCTCGATTGGCGTGAACATCAAGCAACTGTATGGATCAACCGAAACCGCTGTGTTTGTGTGCCTGCAACCCGACAACGAAGCGCGAGCCGACACTGTGGGCGTGCCGTGCAAGGGTGTGGAGATCAAGGTGGCCGAGAACGGCGAGATCATGGTCAAGTCGCCCGGCTTGCTCAAGGGCTATTACAAAAACCAACAAGCCACCGACGAAGTGTTGACGGCCGATGGCTGGTACCACACCAGCGACGCGGGCTTCATTGATTCGCACGGCCACCTGAAGATCATTGACCGCGTAAAAGACGTGGGCCGTATCCAGGGCGGCGCCAACGACGGCGCGATGTTTGCGCCCAAGTACGTCGAAAACAAACTCAAGTTTTTCCCACACATCAAAGAAGTGGTGGCCTACGGCGACCAGCGCGAAAAAGTGTGTGTGATGCTCAACATCGACTTTGATGCCGTGGGCAACTGGGCCGAGCGACGCAACCTGCCTTATGCCGGTTACACCGATCTGGCACAAAAGCCCGAGGTGTACCAACTGATCAAAGAGTGCGTGGAAAAGGTCAACGCCGATTTGGCCGAAGACGCATTGCTGGCGGGCAGCCAAG
>CAJBLW010000130.1 GCA_903953985.1 uncultured Burkholderiales bacterium | reverse complement strand
TTTGCCGGTGATGCCCTTGGCACGCAGGTCCACCAGCATGACGTGGCTTTGGGTGCCGCCGCTGACGATGCGCAGGCCCCGAGCGGTCAAGGTCTCGGCGATGATTTGCGCGTTTTTGATCACTTGGGCTTGGTAGGCCTTGAATTCAGGAGCCAACGCTTCTTTGAAAGCCACGGCTTTGGCTGCGATCACGTGCATCAGCGGGCCGCCTTGCAGGCCGGGGAAGATGGCGCTGTTGATGGCTTTCTCGTGCTCGGCCTTCATCAAGATGATGCCGCCGCGTGGGCCGCGCAGGCTCTTGTGGGTGGTCGAAGTCACCACGTCGGCGTGCGGCACGGGGTTGGGGTAGACGCCTGCGGCGATCAGACCCGCATAGTGGGCCATGTCGACCATGAAGATTGCGCCGACTTCCTTGGCCACTTTGGCAAAGCGAGCCCAGTCGATGTGCAAGCTGTAGGCCGAGGCACCGGCAATGATCAGCTTGGGTTTGGTTTCGCGCGCCTTGGCTTCCATGGCGTCGTAGTCGATGGCTTCTTTGGCGTCCAGGCCGTAAGAGACGACGTTGAACCACTTGCCCGAAATGTTCAGCGGCATGCCGTGGGTCAGGTGACCGCCCTCGGCCAGGCTCATGCCCATGATGGTGTCGCCGGGCTTGAGGAAGGCCAAGAACACCGCTTCGTTGGCAGAAGCGCCGCAGTGCGGTTGCACGTTGGCGGCTTCTGCGCCAAAGATTTGTTTGATGCGGTCAATGGCCAACTGCTCGGCCACGTCTACATGCTCGCAGCCACCGTAGTAGCGCTTGCCGGGGTAGCCTTCAGCGTATTTGTTGGTGAGTTGGCTACCTTGGGCGGCCATGACGGCGGGTGAGGCGTAGTTTTCGCTCGCGATCAGCTCGATGTGGTGTTCTTGACGGGCATTCTCGGCCTGGATGGCGGCGAAAATTTCGGGGTCTGTTTGTTCAATCAGTGTATTGCGGTGGTACACGGCACTCCTTTGGATGGAGGTGACCTTGACCCGAACCGGCGGTTCATTGACAAGGGCTGCCCAGGCGAACGGCTTAAAACCTGGTCCGTCATGCAAGACGAGCGGTCAGGCTGTGCGCTTCCCAGTGGTTCGGCAGCGACTCGGGTCACCACGCTCCACGTCAGAATGCCCTGTTTTGCTTTGAAAACAGGCTCCTATCGCCAGTCGCGCACCCACTGAGTGTAGCCCAGCCTGTTGAGCAGTCCGGGCCATGCACTCACATTTGGGCTTGCGGGAATTTGGGCAATCCCCCGTTGTTTTTGTTGGACATGGCAGTTTTTTGGCCCATGCTGATTTTGTCGAGCAACTTTTGTTCGGCCAGCACACGGTCCACATACTGGTCGTTCTTGCCTTGCCCGGAAGCGAGCGCATATTGACGCAGCGCATCTTCAAGCGAGCCTGTATCGTTGATCAAACCCTGAAGCAGGCGTGTGCCCACCCGCAGATTGGTCAGTGGGTCAAAGGCGGCCAGGCGGCCGCCAAAAGAGGACAGTGCGCTGGTGTGGGCTTCTGGTTCAATTTGCATCAGACCCAAGCCTCCTTGGCTGCCGGAGGCAAAAGGATTGAAGCGAGACTCGATGGCCATCACGGCCAGGATCAAGGTGGGGGAGATCTGGCTGCGTTCACCCAAGGCCCAAGCCTCGGTGACTAATGCGGCCAGGGGCTCCGGTGAGACTTTGTACTTGCTGCTGAGCCAACGGGCTACTGCAACTTGATCGCTGCTCAGGTCCTGCATCGGCGCGGCGGTTGGTCGGGCTGCTGCTGTGGTTGCTGGCGTTTCCAAAATCGCAGTTTGCTCCACTTGGCGCAGCTCAAGCCAGCCCATCAATGTTTCGCTGGCCTGCTGCTGCAAGCCGGGTCGGGCTAAGAGTGTCAAAGTCACACCCACCACGGCCAAGCCAATCACAGCCAGACTGTGGCGGGTAATTTCCACAAAGCCTTCGCGCACATCGCAGGCCAAGGTGGACACCGCCCGTTTGAGGTGGGTCCAAGTCAAAGTCGCTGTCATAGAACTTCCTCTCATGCCAAAGCCCAAAGGCGTCTGCCTCAGGCATTTGATGGGTTGGGGGTACGCGACCCGCAACCAGCGGCAAGCACTTTTGCGGGTTGAGCCAGATTCGGCAGCGGTTGCGGGTTATCCCAGATGGCCGCAGGTTGGGGCAAATTCTAGGAACTTTTCATAACCAGTCAAGTATAACAAATCGAATAAAAACTCTTTATGGATATATGAGTTTGTCTCGTGTGCGTAATTCATCAGAGATTGCGTTTGAAAACGGGCCAAGCTGCGCCGTCGTCCAATTTACGGCGAAAATAGCTGTTTGACGCCCGATTGGCAGCTGGCACAGCAAAGTGCCGCCGTTTCGGCCTTTTTGCCCCATGGGCAGATACCGTGTTTTTAAAGTTTGCACCGTGACCTCTTCCAAGCCTTTTGACATCGCCACTCTCGATCCCTTGACGGCCGGCATTTTCAATGCCCCTACTTCCGGCGAGCGCAGTGCCCGCTTGCGCGAGTGGTTGCAGACTGAGCCTTCAGAGCACCTCATGTCCGAGGTCTACCGTGAGCTGTCGGGTCGCGACAAGGGTGTGGCCAAACTGCTCAAGGAAAAGCTCGACGAGCTCAAGCGTCTGCATGGCCAGGAAGCCTTGGCCACCGAGTGGGCCCAAAAAGCCGAGCAGTTGCTGCAAGCGCCGCGTCTTAACATGGCCGATGCGTTGGCCTGGCAGCGAGATGCCGCCAAAGCCGGAGCGCCGTTGTCGCGCGAACCCTTGTCAGGCCTCAAACATCGCTTGACCGAAGTGGTCAAGGGCGTGGAGGACCTGCAGCACCAGGTCATGGTGCAGCGCGAAGCGGCGGTGTTGCTGGCCCAGCGCATCGAGGTCCTCTCCACCAAATCGCTGGCTGAGGCACTGGGCGGTCAAACCGGCTTGGAGGCCGATGTGGCGCAGTGGCAAAACCAGGCCCAGGCCCTGACGCAGAGCAGCGTATGGCCCAGCGTGGAGCTGAAATACCCACCTCAATTGGATGCTGCGGGCAAGCAACTGCAGGCTGTTTGGGACGGTTTTTCTGCCGCTGCGGCCCTAGCTGCTATGGCCCAAACCGACACCACAACCGCTTTGCCCCCAGTGCCCGTGTGGGCCGACGAGATCCGCCGCTTGCGTGGCGAATTCTCTCAGCAGGTTGCTGCTGCGATCGAATTGGCCAAACCCGCCAAAACAGAGCAAGCCGAAAAGGCGGTCAAACCCAAAATCGACCCCGCCCAGCGCCAGGCGCTGCGTGAGCAAGCCATGTTGGCTGTGACCCAAGCTTTGGAGGTGCTTGAAAAGCAACTCACCGAAGGCCAGGATGCATCGCCCACCGATGCTGCAGTGGCTTTGCGCAACATACTCAAGACTCACGGGAAGCAGTTGGACACCAGTCTGGACGAGCGCCTGCACAAGTCTTTGACGGCAGGCGGTGATGCCGAAGGCTGGCAACGTTGGCTGGCCGATCAAGTGCGCACCGATCTGGTCACCCAAGCCGAAGCCCTTCTGGATGCCAACAAAGTCCCCACTTTGGGTGGCCGAAAAATGCAAGACAAGTTGCGCCAATTGCGCGACGGCTGGAAGCAAATTGACCAGGGCGGCCTGCCCAACCACGCGCTGTGGAAGCGTTTTGATGCCGCTTGCAACGAGGCCTACAAAGCCGTGTTGGCCTGGCTGGAGCAAATGAAAAAAGACTCGGCCGACCAGCGTGCCCAGCGCGTGGCTCTGATGGACGAGGTCAAAGCTTGGACCGCAGAGCATGCCCAAAGCGATGACTGGCGCGCCCAGTTGCGTGCACTGCACCAGTTTGCCGACCGTTGGCGCAATGCTGGCCACTTGAGCGAGAAGGCCTTTGGCGAAATGCAGGGCCAGTGGAAAAGCATTTTCAAAGCCGCCGCAGCCCGCCTCGAAGCGGCTCAAAAAGCCAGTATTGAGCGCCGCCAGGCGCTGATCAATGAAGCCCGCGAAGTGGGCGCAGCACCGGCCTTGCGTGTCGACGTGGTCAAAGCCTTGCAACAACGCTGGCAAGCAGAGGCCCAGTCGGTGCCGCTGGACCGCAAGACCGAACAGAAGCTATGGGAAGTTTTCCGCGCCCCGCTGGACGAGGCCTTCCAACGAAAAGGCACAGACCGCCCTCAGTCCTCAGGCCCTGTCAGTGCCCACGATCGTGCGGTCCTTGAAGCCTCCAAAGCTTTGGATTCGGCCAACGCCAGTGGCGATGCGGCCAAAATCCGCGCTGCCATGGCCGCGCTTGACGCTGCCTTGCGTGGCCAAGCCTTGCAGGCGCAAGCAACCCAAGCAGCCCAGTCAGCCGTTCCTGCATCCTCATCAAGCAACGTGGCTTTGGTGCCTCCTCAATCGGTGGCCGAGGCACAAAGTGATCAGGCCTCAGCCGCTGCAGTCGCCTCCACAGTGGCTGCGGAAGACGAACAATCCAGCGACACGGCAACTGCTGAAGCCGCGCAAGCAGCACCCGATTCGGACAGCTTGCTCCCTGAAGAGCCTACGGCACCCGTGATTGCGCTCAAGCCCGCCAAACCCGTGGTGGCAGTGCGTGGCGACGACCGGCCCGGCCAAAAGCGTGCCGAAACGCCTGCCGGCCGCGATGGCCGTCGTGATGGCCGCCCTGGCGAACGCGGGGCGCGCCCCGGTGGCGATCGGGTTCCAGGTCCCGGCCGCTTTGGGGACCGAGGTACTGAACGCGGGGGTGATCGTTTTGGCGACCGTGGACCGCGTGAAGACCGCGGCCCGCGCTTGGGAGATGCGGCTTTCCGCGCCCAACGCGAAGCCATGGAGCGAGCCGAAATGTCACTGCGCAAGCTGGCTGCTCAAGCGCATGGCGAGACCCTTGGCCGTGTGATGACGGCTTGGCAAGCGCGCCAGGCCGAAGCCTTGCCGACAGTGCAAGAGCTTGGCAAAGGCGTTAACGCAACCACCCGCCAAGCCTGGGTACAAGCCGTGAGCGCCGAGCCTAAAACCCCTGGAGCCACAGCCTTACTGCGCCTGGAGATGGCGGCCGATGTGCCGACGCCCGCTGACAACCTCAGTGAACGCCGCGCCTTGCAGTTGCAGTTGCTGACCCAGCGCAATCAACCTGGCCCCAATGAAACCTGGGCACTCGATGTGGCACAGGTCCTGTCAGGTCCTCACGACGAACCCACCGCACGCCGCTTGCAAAACGTGCTCAAGCAATTGCTGCGCACTTGAACCGTGCGCTGCTTGTGGCTGCTCCCGCATACGATCTTGGTTGAACGATAGCCTGCGTCAGTGTCCCAAGCTGAGGTTGAATGAAATTCCCTCTCCTTGGGGCTTGGCCCCTAGTTGTCTGCGTTAGGCTGGGGTCGCAGCGGCGTCCAAGCGTGTGATCGCACCCTCGCGCTGTAGCCTGAACACTTGGGCTCTGTAAGGCACGTGGTCCAGCGACCAGTCGCTGGTAACATGCCTTTGCCCTTCGCCCAGTGGGTGATCTAAGGGCTGGTGGGTGTGGCCATGCACCAGGCGATCGGCCTCGGCGGTGTTCAACCAATTCAAGGCCATGTCCGAGTCGGCATCGGCATAAATAGCGCCGCTGTGTTTTTGGGATTCGCTTTGCGCCCGCATGCCGCGAGCCAGCGCCAGGCGCTCGTGCAGGGGTTTGGCCAAAAAATCAGTTTGCCAGTCGGTACTGCGCACCTTCTGGCGAAATGCTTGGTAGTCGAGGTCATCCAGGCAAAGCGCATCCCCGTGGCTCAGCAAAATGCGTTGCTCTCCCAAGACCAGCAAGCAGGGATCACTTAAAGCGTGCATGTTGCAATCGGACAAGAAGGCTGGTCCCACCAAAAAGTCCCGGTTGCCGGGCATGAAGGCCACATGCAATCGCTGCGCGCTTTGTCGCAAGACCTGTGCGCAGCGCTGCAAAAAAGGGTCAGTTTCTGCTGCATCGTCGCCCACCCAGACCTCAAACAGGTCACCCAGAATCAGCACCGCATCGGCAGGCGTGTTCGCCATGTATTGGCACCAAGCCTCAAAAGTGGCTGGCTCTGAGGCCTGCAGGTGCAGGTCCGAGATCAAGTCCACCGTCTGCCATGCCGTTGGCGCTGTCAGCCGACCGAGCGTCGGGGCTGTGGTGCGCGGGTCAGCGGACACAGGCTCAGCCCATCACAGTGCGACGGCTTTTTCAATCACGACATCTTCTTTAGGCACGTCGCCGTGGCCGCCGCGGTTGCCGGTTTTCACGCCCTTGATCTGGTCGACCACATCGGTGCCCTTGACCACTTTGCCGAACACAGCGTAGCCCCAGCCTTGCATGGAGGGTGCGGTGTGGTTCAAAAAATCGTTTTTGTCGACATTGATGAAGAACTGCGACGAGGCCGAGTGCGGCGCCGAGGTACGGGCCATGGCCACGGTGTACTCGTCGTTCTTCAACCCATTGTTGGCTTCGTTCTCGATGGTGGCGTCCGTGGGCTTTTGTGTCATGCCGGGCTCAAAACCACCGCCCTGGACCATGAAGCCGGGGATCACGCGGTGAAAAACCGTGTTGTTGTAATGGCCCTTGTTCACATAGGCCAGAAAATTTTCAGTCGACTTGGGGGCTTTTTCAGCATCCAGTTCGAGGGTGATGACGCCGTAGCCGGTGATGTGCAGTTCGACTTGTGGGTTGTTCATGGTGTTACTTCAACAAAGTGATGGATTGGATGACAACCGGCGTCCGTGGAACATCGGTTGGGAAGGGGCCGCCTGCGCCTGTGGGCGTGTTGCGGATTTTTTGGACCACATCCATGCCGGACGTGACTTTGCCAAAAACGGTGTAGCCGAAGCTTTGAAAACTGGGGTCAAGAAAGGCGTTGTCCACCACGTTGATGAAAAACTGGGCGGTGGCCGATTGCGGGTCGTTGGTGCGGGCCATGGCCAGCGTGCCTGTTGTGTTTTTCAGGCCTGCAGCCAAGGCTTGACGGCCCTCATGAACGACTGGAGCGCGGGTTTTCTTTTCTCGGTACTGGCCATCGTAGCCGCCGCCCTGCAGCATGAAACCAGGAATCACACGGTGAAAAATCGTGCCTTCGTAGTGTTTATCGCTCATGTACTGTAAAAAGTTCGCGACGGTTTTCGGGGCCTTTTCCGCGTACAACTCGGCTTCGATGTCGCCCACCGAGGTGCTGATCCGTACTTTGGGTGTGCTGGCGCTAGCAGCTGTGCTGGCGGTTTGAGCTTGTGCACTCCAGGGGGCAAGCAAGCTCAGGCTCAGGGCCAAGGCGGCCCAGCGACGATGGTGGTTCAGAGGTGACATGGGTTAAGGCAGTAGGGGTTGAGCTCTGTCGGGCAAGGTGGCCAGCAAGGCGACTCTCGCAGGGGTGGGTTCAGGGGGTGCGCATCACCCTTTCGGCTCCCTCTTGCTTGTTTTGCAAACGGGTTGAGGTGGGCGTGACGAGTCGGGCTTGTGCGAAGGCCTGAGCGGCCAGTGCCAAGTGCAGGTCGCCCAGGTTTTCCAAGGCCAGCGCATAGTCCGGACGCGCTCTGATGGCAGCTTGTAAGGCAGCCAGCGCCTCGTCAGGGCGGTTTTCGCGCACCAACAAGGCCGCCAAGTTGTTGTGCGGCTCCGGCAGTTCGGGGAAGGATTGGGTCAGGGCCCGCAGCGTGTCCATAGCCGCTTGGGTTTGGCCTATGCCAGTTTGTATGTGGCTTTGCAACAGGCGCATTTGGGGGTCGGTGGGCGCGGTTTTCAGCCTTGCTTCGGCCATAGCCTGGGCTTGCGCCCATTGGCCGCTTTGCACCAAGGTATTGACATCTTTGTATAGGTCGGCCTGCACGCCCAGACTGCATGTCCAGAGGGTGCAAAAAGCCATCCAACGGAGCCAGGTTTGCATGCGTGCCCAAAGAAAGAGGAGGGTGAAAAAAACCGCTACCGAGCTGCTGGGGTTGGCTCAGGCCGACTCAAAAAGAGCACCACAGGCCTTGGCTCGGGGATATACTGATTGTTCATTGTAGCGGAGCCCCTTGCGGATTTCCGTGCACCGAAAGGTGCCGCCAGCCCCGTGCGCGCTGGCTTTTTTTGAGCCGTTGTAGCGCCGTTGTCTGAGCTGACGGCCCCGGGTGCGCAGCGCCCAAAGCGGCTTTTGTTGACTGCCATTATTTTCGATTTGACATGAGTTTGCGCATTTTCAACACGCTCAGCCGTGCTGTTTCCGATTTTTCTCCGGCCGAGCCCGGCCATGTGCGCATGTATGTTTGCGGCATGACCGTGTACGACCTGTGCCACCTGGGGCATGCCCGCTCGATGATCGCGTTTGATCTGGTTCAGCGCTGGCTTAAAGCCAGTGGTTATCGAGTCACCTATGTGCGCAACGTGACCGACATCGACGACAAGATCATCAAGCGCGCCCTGGACAATGGCGAAACCATCCGCCACCTGACCGACCGCATGATCGACGCGCTGCACCATGACGCCGATGCCTTGGGCATCGAGCGTCCTCAGCATGAGCCCCGCGCTACCGACTACGTGCCACAGATGCTCCGGATGATCGGCACACTGGAGCAAAAAGGCTTGGCTTACCGCGCTGGCAATGGCGACGTGAACTATTCGGTGCGTAAGTTTGCGGGCTATGGCAAGTTGTCCGGCAAATCATTGGACGAGTTGAACGCGGGCGAGCGCGTGGCGGTGGAGACCGACAAAAATGACCCACTCGACTTCGTGCTTTGGAAGAGTGCCAAGCCCACCGAACCCGAAGACGTGAAATGGGCCGGCCCCTTTGGTGTGGGCCGCCCTGGCTGGCACATCGAGTGCTCGGCGATGGCCTGCGAGCTGTTGGGACAGACCTTTGACATCCATGGTGGTGGAGCCGACTTGCAGTTTCCTCACCACGAAAACGAGATCGCCCAAAGCGAAGGCGCCAACGGCCAGACCCTTGCGCGCTTTTGGATGCACAACGGCTTCATCAACGTGGACAACGAAAAGATGTCCAAGAGCCTGGGCAACTTCTTCACCATCCGTGATGTGCTCAAAGAGTTTGACGCTGAGACGGTTCGCTTTTTTATTGTGCGCAGCCACTACCGCAGCTCACTCAATTACAGCGATGTGCACCTGAACGATGCCAAAGGTGCCCTGAAGCGCCTCTACACCGCATTACAAACCGTGCCGGCCGCTGACGTGAAGCTCGATTGGGCTGATCCCATGGCTGCACGATTCAAGGCCGCCATGGACGAAGACTTTGGCACGCCTGAAGCGGTGGCCGTGTTGTTCGAATTGGCGAGCGAAGTCAACCGCAGTGGGTCGGCCGAGCGTGCGGGTTTGCTCAAGGCTTTGGGTGGCTTGCTGGGTTTGCTGCAAACCGACCCAACGGTTTATTTGCAAGCGGGTGCAGGCTTGGACGATGCCGCCATTCAGACCCAGATCCAGGCCCGGGCAGATGCCAAAAAGGCCAAGAATTTTGCCGAAGCCGACCGCATCCGCAACGACTTGCTGGCCCGAGGCATCTTGCTGAAAGACTCGGCCGCTGGCACGTCCTGGGAGTCGGCGACATGACGATTAGCTCAAGCCTTGAGGTGATCCCTGTCACGCCCGCTTATTGGGCCGAGGCGTGCGCGCACCTGGCCAAAAAAGACCGGGTCATGAAAAAGCTCATTCCCCAATTTGGTGACGTGATCTTGGAAACCCGGGGAGATGCGTTCGTGACCTTGGCGCGCTCCATCGTGGGCCAACAAATTTCGGTCAAGGCCGCACAGTCGGTGTGGGACCGTTTTGCGGCATTGCCCAAACGGATGTCGCCGACTGCAGTGCTCAAGCTCAAGGTCGATGACATGCGGGCGGCGGGTTTGTCGGCGCGCAAGGTAGAGTACCTGGTCGATCTGGCGGTGCACTTCAGCTCGGGCGCGGTTCACGTTCAGGCCTGGCAAGAGATGGACGACGAGGCCATCATCGATGAGTTGGTGGCGATCCGCGGCATTGGCCGCTGGACGGCAGAGATGTGCCTGATCTTTCACCTGCTCAGGCCCAATGTTTTGCCGCTGGACGATGTGGGTTTGATCAACGGCATCAGCCGCAACTATTTCTCGGGCGAGCCTGTGAGCCGCAGCGACGCCCGCGAGGTCGCGCAGGCCTGGAGCCCTTTTTCGACCGTGGCAACTTGGTATATTTGGCGCTCACTGGACCCTGTTCCGGTGGCTTATTGAGGGGCTGGACACTGCGTCCACCCGAAACATGAACAGAGGAGTCAAACTTGGCCAAAAAAACATTTCTCGATTTTGAGCAACCCGTTGCCGAACTCGAAGCCAAGATCGAAGAGTTGCGCTATGTGCAGACCGAATCGGCGGTGGACATCACCCTCGAAATTGATCAGCTGAGCAAGAAAAGCCAGCAACTGACCAAAGACATTTACAGCGACCTGAGCCCCTGGCAGGTCACCAAAATTTCGCGTCACCCCGAGCGTCCTTACACCCTCGATTACATCCACGGCATCTTCACCGATTTTGTGGAGATGCACGGTGACCGCCACTTTGCAGATGACTTGTCCATCGTGGGCGGTCTGGCCCGATTCAATGGCCAGGCCTGCATGGTCCTGGGCCAGCAAAAGGGGCGCGACACCAAAGAGCGCACCTTGCGCAACTTTGGCATGAGCAAGCCCGAGGGCTACCGCAAAGCGCTGCGCCTCATGAAGACAGCTGAAAAATTCAAGCTGCCGGTCTTTACCTTTGTGGACACACCTGGCGCCTACCCCGGCATTGACGCCGAAGAGCGCGGCCAGTCTGAAGCCATTGGTCGCAACATTTTTGAGATGGCCCAGCTTGAGGTGCCCATCATCACCACCATCATTGGCGAGGGCGGGTCCGGCGGCGCATTGGCCATTTCGGTGGCCGATCAGGTGCTGATGCTGCAGTATTCGGTCTATTCGGTCATCAGCCCCGAAGGTTGTGCCTCCATCCTTTGGAAAACCAGCGAAAAAGCCGAGGTCGCGGCCGATGCCCTGGGCATCACCGCTCACCGCCTGAAGGCCTTGGGCCTGGTCGACAAGATTGTCAATGAACCTGTGGGCGGCGCCCACCGCGATACCGACCAAATGGTGTCCTTCCTCAAACGCGCTTTGGGTGATGCCTGGCGTCAGCTGGCCGACCTCAAACCCAAAGAGCTGCTCGAACGCCGCCACGAGCGCCTGAACAGCTACGGGCGTTTCACCGACACCAAAGCCGGTAAATAAACCTGCTGGTGAGTCTCCAGGCTTCACGCATGGCACTACCACCGCTGCTGCCCATCGAAAAGGCCCTGGCTGATTTCAGCCCGGGCCTTCCTTTTGCGGTGGCCTTCAGCGGTGGGGCCGACTCCACGGCTTTGTTGTTGGCTTGCGCCCGCCGTTGGCCTGGGCAGGTGATGGCGGTGCACATTCACCACGGCTTGCAAGATGCAGCTGACGCGTTTGAAGCGCATTGCCGAGCGCTATGCCAACAACTGAACGTGCCCTTGGCCGTGAGAAAGGTGCAGGCGGGCCATGCCCAAGGCCAAAGCCCCGAAGACGCTGCCCGCAAAGCACGTTATGCGGCTTTGGCCGAAGCAGTGCAAAGCGAGTGGCCCGAGGTGCACGGCATCGCACTCGCCCAGCATGCCGACGACCAGGTGGAAACTTTGTTGATCGCCTTGTCGCGTGGCGCGGGCTTGCCCGGCTTGGCCAGCATGCCCTCTCATTGGCAGCGTCAGGGTCTCGATTGGTACCGGCCTTTTTTGGCGGTGCCCGGCGCGGCCTTGCGCGCGTGGATTCAAAGCCAAGGCCATAGCTGGGTCGAAGACCCCAGCAACACCGACGAAAGCTTCACCCGCAACCGCATCCGCGCCCGCGTGCTGCCCGCCTTGGCCGAAGCCTTGCCCGCTTTTCGTGAGACCTTTGCCCGCAGTGCCAAGCATGCCGCGCAGGCGCAAGAGATTTTGAACGAGGTGGCCGCGCAAGACATGGCACACATCGGTGCGCCCCCCCGCATCGAGGCTTTGCAGCGCTTGAGCCGAGCCCGCCAGGCACTGGTGCTGCGCCATTGGCTGCGGCTGCAGCACGCCACCACACCCAGCGCAGCGCAACTGAACGAGTTGCTGGACCAACTGACCGCTTGCACCACCCGGGGCCATCGGATCCATTTGAAGGTCGGTGTGGGCTTTGTGCATCGCGAAGGCCAACACCTGAGTTGGCAAACCGCCTGACGCATCCGCCTGAATCCACCCGCTGAACCGACATGGGTGGGGCGGTTAGGTGGCTTGGCGGGTCAAGAACGTGTCAGCCTGGTGGATACAATCGATAGGCTTTGCCAAGGGTAAACCATTGGCAATCCACTGCAATCCTTGAAGATGTGGCCTTGACAGTGCGCATCCGCATTCTTTTTCTATTTATCACTTCACATGGCTTTGATCGTTCACAAATACGGCGGCACCTCGATGGGCTCGACCGAGCGCATTCGCAATGTCGCCAAGCGCGTGGCCAAATGGGCGCGCGCTGGCCACCAGATCGTGGTGGTCCCCAGCGCCATGAGCGGCGAGACCAATCGCTTGCTCGGCCTGGCCAAAGAACTGGCCCCCGCCAAACCCGGCAATGATTACAGCCGCGAACTCGACATGCTGGCTTCGACCGGCGAACAAGCTTCGTCGGCCCTGCTCGCCATTGCCCTGCAATCCGAAGGCCAACCCTCCGTCAGCTACGCGGGCTGGCAAGTGGCCATTAAGACCAACGACGCATACACCAAAGCCCGCATCGAATCGATTGACGATGCCCGCGTGATGGCGGACTTGAACGCTGGTAAGGTGGTGATCATTACCGGCTTTCAGGGCGTGGACGACAACGGCAACATCACCACCTTGGGTCGTGGTGGCTCTGACACGTCGGCCGTGGCCGTGGCTGCTGCCCTCAAAGCGGCCGAATGCCTGATCTTCACTGATGTGGACGGCGTCTACACCACCGACCCCCGCGTGGTGCCCGAGGCCCGTCGCCTGAACACCGTGAGCTTTGAAGAGATGCTCGAGATGGCCTCTTTGGGCTCCAAGGTCCTGCAAATCCGCTCTGTCGAATTTGCTGGTAAATACAAAGTGCCCATGCGCGTGCTGTCCAGCTTCACGCCCTGGGACATTGACATCAACGAAGAAGCCGCATCCGGCACCCTGATTACTTTTGAGGAAGACGAACAAATGGAACAAGCCGTCGTTTCCGGCATCGCTTTTAACCGCGACGAAGCCAAAATTTCCGTGGTGGGTGTACCTGATAAGCCAGGTATTGCGTACCAAATTCTTGGCGCTGTGGCCGATGCCAACATCGAAGTCGATGTGATCATCCAGAACCTGAGCAAAGACGGCAAGACCGACTTCAGCTTCACCGTGCACCGCAACGACTACGCCAAGACCATCGACCTGCTCAAGGAAAAAGTGCTGCCCTCATTGGGTGCGGCAGAAGTGTTGGGCGACGCCAAAATCTGCAAAGTTTCGATTGTCGGCATCGGCATGCGAAGCCATGTGGGCGTGGCCAGCAAGATGTTCCGAAGCCTGAGCGAAGAGGGCATCAACATCCAAATGATCTCGACATCCGAAATCAAGACGTCGGTGGTGATCGATGAGAAATACATGGAGTTGGCTGTGCGCGCACTGCATAAAGCTTTTGACTTGGACCAAGCCCCCGTCTAAAAAAACCGACAGACTCGTGACATAATGCGGGCTGTTCCG
>CAJBLW010000129.1 GCA_903953985.1 uncultured Burkholderiales bacterium | reverse complement strand
TTTTCAATCACGATGGCGCTGGTGATCAGGTTGCCAAACTGCAAGCCCATCACCGTCAGCACCGGGATCATGGCGTTGCGCAGCACATGACCCCAAAGTACCTGGCGGCGAGACAAGCCTTTGGCCCTGGCGGTACGCACGAAGTCTTCGCGCAAGGTGTCGAGCACGGCCGAGCGGGTCACCCGCGTCAAGATCGCTGTTTGCACCGCCGCCAGCGCCATGGCGGGCAAGAGCAAGGCTTTGATGCCCTCGCCCACCCCACCGCCATCGTCCTCAGACCACCCCGGAAAGCCACCGGCACTGACCCACTCCAAGTGCACCGCGAAAAGCAAGATCAAAAGAATAGCCAGCCAGAAATTGGGCAGGGCCAACCCCAATTGGCTGAGCGTCATCACGCCCACATCGCCCGCCTTGTTTTGTTGCGAAGCGGCATAAATACCCAGCGCCAACGCCAGCGCCACCGTGAGCACCATGGCCATCACGGCCAACGGCAGCGTCACCTGCATGCGCTCGGCCATCAGCTGCGCCGTGGGGGTGTCATAAGAGATGCTCAGGCCCGTCTGGCCCTGCAACATGCCGCCCATCCAGCTCAGGTAGCGGGTGGCCGCAGGCTGGTTGAGGCCCAACTTGTCTTCCATCGCCGCGATCGCCTCGGGCGTGGCCGTTTCGCCCAAAATCACCTGTGCAGCATTGCCAGGCAGCAACTCCAGCACGGCAAACACCACGGCCGAGGTGGCCAGCAGGGTCAGCACAAAGCTCAGCAGCCGTCTCAATACAAACAGGGGCACGCGCTATCCTTGGGGTTTGTGTGAGCAACGATGAACGGGGGTTTCAATGGCATCGCAAACGATTGTAAACAGCAGCCAAGGTGCCATGGTGGGCTCCATTGTGGATGTCCCCGGGCTGCAGGTCGGTCACTTCACGATGAGCGAGCGGTTGACAGGCTGCACGGTGGTGCTGGCCCCCAACGGCGCGGTAGGCGCGGTGGATGTTCGCGGCGCAGCCCCCGGCACCCGCGAAACCGATTTGCTGGACCCTGCTAACTTGGTGGACAAAGTGCACGCCGTGCTGCTCAGTGGCGGCAGCGCCTTTGGCCTCGACGCCGCCTCGGGCGTGGTGCGCTGGCTCGATGAGCAGGGCATCGGATTTGAAACCGGCTACGGCCGCGTGCCCATCGTGCCTGCGGCCGTTTTGTTTGACCTGCCTGTGGTGCGCCCCGGAGATGACCCCAAAGCTCGGCCCGACGCGCAGGCCGGCTACCAAGCCTGTCAGGCGGCATCGACCGCGCCACCCGCAGCAGGCAATGTGGGCGCAGGCGCAGGGGCCTGCGTGGGCAAGCTCTTCGGCCTGGACCGCTGCATGAAAGGCGGCATCGGCAACGCCAGCGTGCGCGTGGGCCCCTGGGTGGTGGGCGCCTTGGTCGCCTGCAACGCGGTGGGCGATGTGATCGACCCGACCACGGGTCAGGTGCTGGCCGGTGCCCGCACAGCCGATGGCCGCAGCCTGCTGGACACCCAGCGCGCCTTGCTTGCGGGCGAGCGCAGCAACCGCCCCCTGCCCGGCACCAACACCACCCTCGGCGTCGTGGCCACCAACGCCACCCTGACC
>CAJBLW010000128.1 GCA_903953985.1 uncultured Burkholderiales bacterium | reverse complement strand
TTGGCTGTCACCTGCATCAGTGCCATTGCTGACTTGGATGGCGGCGAGCTGACAGGCTTTGGCCATGCTTATCTTGGCCTGGGGTTGAGCATGCTTATGATGCTGTTGATGGCGTTCGGACTGAAAAGGAAGTCGACCGAATCTGCGGTCGAGTCAACCTCCGTAGTCGGCAAGTAATCAGGTCCAAATGTTGCAGGAAAAAATACCTTCACCTGGTTATTTTTACTCGCCGAAGTTCAAAAGCTCTGGTTTTTTAATGCTGATTTTTGCCAGCGTCACTCCCATCAATAAGCATGCCCGCCTCATTCAGTCGGATAGACTGGCGCTCTGAATAGAAAATGAAAACGTAACGCATGCCCCATCCTGTTTTGTCCCATCGGCTGGATCTCGCTTGTCGTGATCGGGGTCGTCTTGTGGGGCAGCGATGAGCGATTCACCCACCTCACGAGGCATCAGCCGAGGGGCACTCGTCTTGGCGGCGGCCACTGTGGTGAATCTTCCGTTCGGCACCGTCTATGCGTTTTCGGTCTTCCTCAAACCGATGGAGGCGTTGCTCGGCATTGGTCGGGCCGAGATGGCGATCGTGTTTTCCATGGCATCGATCTTTCTCACGATCGGCATGCTCATCGGACCCGCCCTTTACCGTCGATTTGCCCCTGTGCCCCTGCTGCTGGTTTGCGGCGCACTGAGCGCCTCTGGCCTGCTGATCGCTTCCGCTGCACAGGGTATCGCGCATTTGCTGCTGGGCTACGGCGTTCTGTTCGGACTGGGCGGCGGGGTGGTTTTTGTCATGATGCAGCAGGGTCTGAATCAGACCATCAGCCCGATGAGCGGGCTGGCCAACGGCTACGTGGTAAGCCTGTATCCCATGGGGGCCATGCTGGGTGCACCGGTCTTTGGCTGGGCCATCGAGGCGTTCGGTCTGCGCGCAACCCTGGTCGGTCTTGCGCTCACGGTGCTGACTTGCTGCGCATTCGCTGCAATGCTCTGGCGCCGTGCCCAGGTTCGCATGCAAGATCCTGGCGCGAGTGCGGCCGACAGCGAGGCCCGCCACTGGGGCTTGTTTGCCCGTCTGTTTACTGTTTTCTTTCTCGCAGCCTCGGCGGGTCTGATGGTGATGAGCCAGGCCGCTGGCATTTTGCAGGCCTATGGCGCAAAAAGTCTGTTTGCGCTGGGAGGCACCACTTTCATCACCGGTGCGATTGCTGCTGCACGCATTGGTGGGGGCTGGCTCATTGACCGTTTCGCGGTGCCCCGCGTGGCCTGCATGGCCCACCTGATCGCCCTCAGTGGTTCGTGCCTGCTGTTGACCTGGCCAGGGCCGAGCATGGCGGTACTGTCCATGACGCTGATCGGCTGCGGTTATGGCTTCATTTCGGGCCTGACAGCTGGTGCCATTGCGCGCTACTGGCATCCCAATGCTTTTGGCCGAGTGGCCGGGCAGCTGTATGTTGCCTGGTGCATCGCTGCCATCAGTCTGCCGGTGCTGGCGGGCTGGCTGTATGACCAGACCCAGAGCTATGACCAAGCCATGCGCATTGCCGCTGGCGTGAACCTGTTGGGTGCACTGATGGCTTTGAGCTTACCGGCGACGGCGAGATCACAGCGTCAAGTTCAGCCTCAACCGAGGGTCGAGAAGACCTGAGCATGCGACTGAACCGCCACAATGGCGGCTGATATCACGCACCCAGCAGCGGGCTCAAGGTCATCTTGCTGAGTCACAGGGAATCGGCAGCACGGGTCGGCGAGGACAAGTTGTGCAGTCACTGCGCGCTTTACAAAGGCAAAACCAAAGATGCTTGGGGTGCTTGTACGCTCTTTGCTGGTCAGTAAGTTGCAGTCAAAGGTTGGTGCAGTGCATGGGACAAAAAAGGCTGACGATAGATCTTCTTCAAAGCCGCTTGCTAGATTTGGCAGATGAGATTGTTGTCAATCCAGTTTTCAGTTCCCAAGCGGGCTCTTGTTAAGTTCTTTGAGCATCTTGGATAACGTATTTTTTTGTTTTGGATCTGAGGCCGCATCCATGGCATCCTCCAAAACGGCGCTGATATCTTCGGCTGCCACCAACTCCATATCCCAGTTGGGAAACAGTCTTTCACGAAACTCATCTTCTTTTGTGAGTAGCACAACATTAGAGTGGCGAGGATCTGCAGAAATAATCTTAAACAAACTGGTCACGTTGTCTCTGGGACCTTCCAACCATTGGAAGAAGATACCGCTGCCATAAACCAATAACCCGGTGATACCAAATCTGGGATTATGGTGTTTGGCGGTGACAATGATTTTTTCAAGCGCCTCCTTGTCCATGTGCTGAGCAGTTTGGCTGCAGTACACAATGTTATGGATGGGTTGCGATGTTTGGCCTTCGTCATTTTGCATGACTCGAGTATGCCTCATGGCATTCCCCCAAACCAGTAGACAAATAATGACGTCAAAACTGAAGAGGAGCCATGCAAATGGAACGAAAGAAATATGCCGCCGAGTTCAAGTCCGAGGCGGTCAAGCAAGTTATCGATAAAGGGCACGCTGTCGTCGATGTTGCCAAGCGGCTTGGTATCCCCGAGGGGGTTCTGTACGGATGGGTTAATAAGTTCAAAAAGTCAGAACAACCTCACTCAAGTGACCTTAAGACGCTGCAAGCCGAGATGGTCAAGCTCAAGGCGGAACTTAGGCGTACCACAGAGGAGCGCGACATCCTAAAAAAGGCCGCAGCGTACTTTGCCAAGCAGTCCGGGTGAAGTACGCGTTTATGCAGGCGCATCAAATTGAGTTTCGCTTGACCAGCATGTGCCGTGTTCTCAAGGTACATCGCAGTGGCTATTACGCTTGGCTGCGTGAGCCCCTCTCCTCAAGAGCCAAAGCCAACGAAAAGTTGACCTCGCAGATTCGTGAGTTCTACGACCAAAGCATGGGAATCTACGGCAGCCCCCGCATCTTCTGTGACCTCAAGGAAGCGGGTGTGGCGTGTAGCGAGAACCGGGTTGCCAGGTTGATGCGTTCAGCACAGATCAAATCGGTGCGGGGGTACAAGAGACCCAGGTACAAAGTGGGTAAACCTGCGCAAGTGGCCCCCAATCAACTGGAGCGTCAATTCCAGCATGATGAGCCAGACCAAGCCTGGGTCACGGATATCACCTATATCCGCACACATGAGGGTTGGTTGTATTTGGCTGCGGTGCTGGACTTGCACTCGCGTGCGGTTGTTGGTTGGAGCATGGGGTCACACATGCGCACGAGCTTGGTGCTGGATGCACTGACGATGGCGGTTTGGCGCAGAAAGCCCAAGGATTCGGTGATCATCCATTCGGACCAAGGCAGCCAATTTGGGAGTGACGAATTCAATCGCTGGTGCAAAGACAACCGTTTGAGCCCCAGCATGAGTCGTCGGGGTAACTGCTGGGATAACGCGGTGGCGGAGTCGTTCTTCAGCAGCTTGAAGAGCGAGCGGATCAAAAAGCGGATTTACCAAACCAGGGCTGAGGCCAAGTCAGAAATCTTCGATTACATCGAGGTTTTCTACAATCGAGTCAGGCGCCACAAGCATCTCGATCAACTCAGCCCCCATGAGTTCGAGCGGCAGCATCAAACTGCGCTATGAAAAGTGTCTAGGGTATTGGGGGAATGCCACAGATACACATTGCGCGATAGTTAAGGCAAATATCGAGAATATGAACTTCACTTGTGTTCTCCTTTATTTTTTGAATAACCTCTCGCCTATTCCAAAATTTTGAACCCAATAGATGCCATGTCTTTTGGATCACCATCGTCTATTTTCAATGAACGGCCTGGTCACAGCACAATCGGTACGACCCCTTCGATCGTGCGTTTCAAGTTGGCATCTGCGCCTTTGCATGCAGTGCCACGTCCCGGTGCGTTGCAAACCACACATCGGGCAATGCCTGCATGTGACGGATCAGTTCTTCCAGGATGAACATGCGCGAGCGGTAACCGATGACATGGGGGTGCATGGTCAACAAAAACAGGCCGCCTTCTTCGTAGGCCGCATCAAACTCACGCCGGAAGATGTCCAGCACGGTGGTCGGTGCCGTGTAGGGCCGAAGTGCTGCAAACCGGTTCATGTTGAAGTAGACCGCGTCGTCGCGAATCCACTCGACCGGCAACTCGACGATTCCGGTGCGTTCGCCGTGCTCTTCCAGTTCATAGGGGTCGTTGTCCGCCATCAGTGACGAGTCGTAGAGCAGGCCCATCTCGCGCTGTATCTTCAGTGTGGCCGGTGAAAAGTCCCATGAGGGGGTGCGCATGCCGACCGGGGACACGCCGGTGATTTGCGTCAAGGTGTCAAACGAGCGCAGGTGCAGTTCGCGTTCGTCCTT
>CAJBLW010000127.1 GCA_903953985.1 uncultured Burkholderiales bacterium | reverse complement strand
GTCACCACTATAAATACGTACTGGAATGTTCACCCCGCTGCCTAAAAGTTTCCCGTCAAGATTCGAGTCAAGACCAAATATTCTCTGCAAGTTGCCGAATAAACCCCGTGGTTTTCTGCGCAATGATTCATTTTTCAGGGGATTAAGTTGGCATAGTCTGCGCGCAGGTTCATGGCATTGCCTTTACCATCGTTGCCAGCAACGTTAGGCAAGCCAACGTTAAGGCCGCCTTCAGTGCCAGCCCAGGAAGTGCTGTAGTTGGCTTGCAAAGTCAAACCCGACATGTTGGGGCTGATGTAACGGAACATGTTGGTGGAACGGCTGGCGTTGGCGATCGCGCCGTTTGCAGTGGCCGTTTGGACGTAGCCGAGCAAAGAACAGCTGGAAGCAGCCAAAGACGTAGCACGTGCACCATGCTCATCAGCACCCAGGCAGTAATGGGTGTCCATCTTGCCTGCACGGATCGTACCGAAGCCACCGGTCAGGCCGAGCCAGGTGTTACCCGTACCGATTTGACTAGCCACTGCACCAGTCGGTACAGCCCCAGCGCCACCGTTGTCATCTATACGGAAACGTGTGTCGATCTGAAATTCTGCCTTCAAGCCGCCACCCAAATCTTCAATGCCTTTGATGTGAAACTGAGAGGATCCGTCAGCCAGCGCTTGTGCTGTGCCGTTGGTGGCGGCAGTGGCGCCATTGGAATACTGCATGTTGCTGAAACCAGCTTTGACAGTACCAGAGATGGTCACGGTGGATTGAGCGAAAGAAGTGCTCGAAATGGCTGCCAATGTAGCCAGAGCAGCTAGAGTGAAATGTTACGCTCAGTGCTTTCCCGAACAGATTTATCAGTCAGTCTGTAGAAAACTAGCTAAAGATGAATTCAAGTTATATAAATGCGGGAAAACTGATTGGTCTGAAAGAGTTTTTAGCCAATCCACAAAACATTGCGGATGCTTGCGGCGGATCTTCACTTTTGGTCTTGCACGACAACAGGCCCGCTTTTTATGTTCTGAACCTTCAAAGTTGGCAGGTCATCTGCAGCCAACTGGGTCAGGCTTCCGTTCAAGGGGTTGAATTGACGGGCGTCAATCCTCTGGCATTTCAACTGCTCGATGCGCAGCCGGCCCCGGCCAGGCTTGCACAGAAAGTTGAAAGGGTCTCTGACCAGGGTGCATTTGAAAAAAAGAACAATTTCACAGCGCTGGCTGAGACGTTGATCAATTCAGAGTGGGAACGGGTTTCACGCGACGAGTTGAGCGCCTCTTCGGTGGGCATCCAAAAGAACAGGCTCGACGCCCATGTGCTGCCATTTTTCAAGTACATCCCCCCCACGCAAGTGACCCATGTCGATTTGGATGGATTTGTTTCGCGCTTGACCAAGCATGGATTGAGCTCCACCACCATTTCCCAATATTTTGTGTTGGTTCGGAAGTTGCTCAAATTGGCCACCCGTCAGGGGCTTTTGAAAGAAGTGCCTGAGTTTCCAAAAATCAAGGTGCTCACGCAGCCTCGGTCGATGTTGTCACTTCTGGAGTACAGCAAATTAGCCCGAACCGCCTTGAAGTTGTCGAGGGCCATGGTGGTGTCACCCGAACTCAAATCCACCGAGGGTCAAAGAGAGCGGTTTTGGGTGGCGCCCCGCAACCGGTTGTTGGCACCCGACATGTTTTGGGCCATCCGCTTCATGGCCAACAGCTTTGTCAGGCCCGGTGACTTGAGGCAACTCAAGCACAAGCACGTGACCGTCGTGCGGGGTCAAAACGTCTATTTGCGGATGAACTTGCCTGAAACCAAAAAACACGACAAGCCGATGGTCACCATGCAAGCGGCTGTGCAGGTGTACGAGTCGCTTCTTCGTCACCAAAAAATGCAGGGTGTTGGTGGACCCGAAGATTACCTTTTTCTGCCTGAGGAAAATGACCGGAACTACGCCTTGGCGGTGTTGGGATTTTGGTTCAAATGGGTGATGCGCGAGGCGGGTTTGGCCACCACCGATGGCAAGAACCGCCCCAAGACGCTGTATTGTTTGAGGCACACCTCCATCATGTTTCGGTTGCTTTACGGACAAGGGATCGACATGCTCACTTTGGCGCGCAATGCCAGAACTTCGGTGCAGATGATTGAGC
>CAJBLW010000126.1 GCA_903953985.1 uncultured Burkholderiales bacterium | reverse complement strand
GCGTGCTTACCGCGACTACCGGCTCGGCTCGATTGGCGGTGGCGCCGACGAGGTGATGCTGATGGTGATCGCCCGCAAGATGGGCCTGATGGACCCGGCGGCTTGAAGGCGACCGACATGAACTACCAACACTTGCTGGTGCAGCACACGCACGACATTTTCTGGATCACGCTGCACCGACCCGAAACGCGCAACGCCTTGTCGCCCGAGATGGTGGCCGAGCTGGCCCACGTGTTCATCAAGGCCGGACAAAACGATGCCGTGCGCGCCTTGGTGCTGCGCGGCAGCGCAGGCTTTTTCTGCGCGGGTGGCAATGTGGGCAACTTTCAGTCGCGCTTGCAAGCCAATGCAGACGAAGGCGAAGACCCCGTGGTCAGCCGCAACCGCGCCTTTGGGCATCTGCTGCAGGCCCTCACCGCGCTGCCCATGCCGGTGCTGGCGGTGGTCGAAGGTGCGGCCATGGGCGGCGGTATGGGTCTGGCCTGCTGCGCCGACATCGTGCTGGCCACCGATGACGCCCGCTTTGCCCTGAGCGAAACCGGCCTGGGGCTGATCCCAGCGCAGATCGCGCCCTTTGTGCAGGCCCGTGTGGGCCGCCGCGTGGCGCTGCGCCTGGGGCTGAGCGGCGAACGCGTGAACGGATCACTGGCACAGTCATTGGGCCTGGTGGACGCGCTGGCCGCTGACAGCGACGCACTCGATGCCCTGCAGGCGCAGTGGCTCAACCGCATTTTGGGTTGCGGCCCGCAAGCCAACCGCTCGCTCAAGGCTTTGCTGTCGCGTGACGTGGCCGGTGACCCATCACTTGGTGCGTGGCTCGACGACGCGGCGCAACGCTTTGCGCAATGCATGCGCAGCGAAGGTGCCGAAGGCATAGCCGCTTTCCGCGAGCGGCGTGTCCCAAGCTGGTCCGCCAAGCTGCATGCGGCCGATGTGGCGCGTCTGCATGGCCGCGACACGGCCTCTTCTTCATCTGCCCCAGCCTGAGTAGCCAATGAACGTGAGCAAAAACATCCGCCCCTTTCACACCGTGCTGGTGGCCAACCGGGGTGAAATCGCGCTGCGCGTCCTGCGCTCCTTGCGCCGCCTGGGCTACGGCTCGGTGGCCGTGTATTCCGAAGCCGACCGGAACAGCCCGCATGTGCAGGCCGCTGACCGGGCCGTGTGCATTGGCCCGGCCGCGCCTGCGCAGTCTTACCTGAACATCGACGCCATCCTGGCCGCCACCCGGCTGGCTGGGGCCGATGCGGTGCACCCGGGCTACGGCTTTTTGTCCGAGAACGACGCCTTTGCCGACGCGGTCGATGCCGCTGGCCTGGTCTTCATCGGACCGTCTGGCGACAGCATCCGAGCCATGGGCAACAAGGCCGAAGCCAAGCGCCTGATGCGGGCCGCAGGCATGCCCTGCATTCCGGGCTACGAGGGGTCCAACGACAGTGATGGCCAAAGCGACCTTACTTTCGTGCGCGAAGCCAAACGCATTGGTTTTCCCATCATGTGCAAGGCCGCCGCAGGCGGCGGTGGGCGCGGCATGCGGCTGGTTCAGCAGGCAGACGAGCTGCCCGCCGCGCTGGCCTCGGCGCGCTCGGAAGCGCGCTCCGCCTTTGGCAGCGCAGAACTGATCCTGGAGCGGGCCTTGAGCACACCGCGCCATGTCGAGATCCAGCTGCTGGCCGACAGCCACGGCCAGGTGGTGCACTTGGGCGAACGCGACTGTTCGGTGCAACGACGCCACCAGAAGGTGATCGAAGAAGCCCCGTCTCCGGCCGTGGACGCCGCACTGCGCCAGCGCATGGGGGAGGCGGCAGTGCACAGTGCACGCACGCTGGGCTACATCGGTGCGGGCACCATGGAGTTTTTGCTGGACGCTGACGGCAACTTCTACTTCATGGAAATGAACACCCGCTTGCAAGTCGAACACGCGGTCACCGAAGCCATCACCGGCCTGGACCTGGTCGAGTGGCAGCTGCGCGTAGCCGGCGGCCAGGCTCTGCCTTGGCAGCAGGCCGACATCCAACTCAAAGGCCACGCCATCGAAGTGCGGCTCACGGCCGAAGACGTGCCCGCAGGCTTTTTGCCGCAGACCGGCCCAGTGCTGCGCTGGCGGCCCCCCGTAGAACACGATGTACGCATCGACAGCGCGCTGGTCGAAGGCGGCGAGGTCAGCCCACACTACGACTCGATGGTGGCCAAGCTGGTGGCCCATGGGCGCGACCGCGAGGAGGCCCGCCGCAAACTGCTCTCGGCCGTGCGCCACTGCGTGCTGCTGGGCGTGCCGAGCAACCAGGGCTTTTTGGCCGATTGCCTGAGCGATGACGTGTTCGTGCAAGGGGTGGGCGTGCACACCGGCTTTGTGGCCGAGCACATGGGCTTGCCCCCAGCCGCGCCCGTGCCCAGCGCACGCACCGTAGCGCTGAGCGCACTGGCCACGCAAGCCGCCACCCTGCCGTGTGACGCGCAAGGTCATCTGCAAGCCCCCGCGTTGGCACAAGGCCAGGCCATGGGCGTGTTGCAATGGGGGGAGCAGCGCTGGCATTACCGAATCCAAGCCACACCTTCACTGAAGGGCACCGCATGGCAGGTGCAATGCACACCGCAGCAAGCGGCCAGTGAACCGTTCAGCCTGAGCCTCACGCATGTGCAGTGGCTGGGCAGCGACCGCAGCACGCTGGCCGTGGAGTGCAACGGCCTGCGTGAGCAGATCTGCATCGCCTGCACCGACACCGGCGTGCAACTGTTTCACCAAGGCCGCGCCTGGGCTTTTGACTGTCCGCCCACACACCGTGCGGCCGAGCCGCAAGCGGGCAGCGGCGCCGTGCTGGCCCCCCTTACGGCCCGTGTGCTGCAGGTGATGGTGACGCCCGGCCAAAGCGTGCAAGCGGGCGAGCGCTTGCTGGTGCTCGAAGCCATGAAGATGGAACACACACTGACCGCGCCGATCACCGGCGTGGTGCGCGAGCTGCGCGTGCAGTCCGGTGGGCAGTCCCTCAAAGGCGCGCTGCTGCTGCAGATCGAGGCACAGGTGCCATGAGCGCCGCAATGCAGCGCGTGCGCATCGGCGGGGCCTGCGGCTTTTGGGGCGACTCGGCCATGGCCACGCCGCAGCTGCTGCAAGTGCCGGGTCTGCAGTACTTGGTGTACGACTACCTGGCCGAAACCACCATGGCCATCTTGGCCAAAGCGCGCGCCAAAGACCCCGCGCTGGGTTACGCCACCGACTTTGTGCAGGCCGTCATGACGCCGCATCTGAAGGCCATCCACGAACGCGGCATCAAGGTGATTGCCAACGCGGGCGGTCTCAACCCCGAAGGCTGCCGCGACGCGCTGCTGCAAGTGGCCGACAAGCAAGGCATCGCCCTGCGCGTGGCGGTGCTCACGGGCGACGACTTGATGCCGCAGATGGATGGGCTGCACGCTCAAGGCGTGCGCACCACGGCCGATGGCCCCTTGCCCGAGCGCCCCCTGTCGGCCAACGCGTATGTGGGCGCACGCGGCATTGCCCAAGCGCTGGCAGCTGGGGCCCATGTGGTCATCACCGGTCGTTGCGTGGACAGCGCGGTGGTACTGGGCGCGCTGGTGCACGAGTTCGGCTGGTCCTGGCAAGACTGGGACCGCCTGTCGGCCGGTACGCTGGCAGGCCACCTGATCGAGTGCGGCGCGCAGGCCACAGGCGGGCTGTTCACCGACTGGCAAGACGTGCCCGACTGGGCGAACATCGGCTACCCGGTGATCGACGTGGCCCCAGATGGCAGCCTGGTGCTGAGCAAACCCGAAGGCGCCGGCGGCCTGATCCACCCCGGCGCGGTGGCCGAGCAAATCCTCTACGAAGTGGGCGATCCGGCGAACTACCTCATGCCCGACGTGGGGTGCGACTGGCGGCATGTGCAGGTGGAACGCACGGGTCACGACACCGTGAAAGTCAGCGGCGCACGGGGACTGCCTGCGCCCACACACTACAAAGCCAACGCCACTTGGCAAGACGGTTACCAGCTGCAGCTGATGCTGGCCATCCGCGGCATCGACGCACCGCTCAAGGCCGAGCGCACGGCGCAAGCCCTGCTGACCCGCTCACGCGTCATGATGGCGCAACTGGGCTTGGGTGATTACAGCGACACCTGCGTGGAACTGCTGGGCGGCGAGTCTCATTACGGCCCCCACGCGCAAGCGCACACCGCCCGCGAAGTGGTGCTGCGCATCGCGGTGCGCCACGCTCAGGCGAAAGCGCTGGCGGTGCTGCAACGCGAATGCGCGAGCAGCGGCACGTCGATGGGACCGGGCACCCGCTCTTCGTTTTCGGGGCGGGCTGATATTCAGCCGGTCATCAAATTGTGTTCGTTTATGGTGCCCAAAAGGCAGGTGCGCTTGCAGATGCAGCTGGGCGACGGTGTGCAAGACGCGAGCGACATGACGCAGCCGCAGGCTGGCAGCGCGCCTGCCGTGACCGGCCCTGCGCCATCCACCCTTGAGTCGACGACTGCCCGCAATGAACCCATGCGCGACTGCCGCCTGATCGACCTGACCTGGGCGCGCAGCGGCGACAAAGGGGATGATGAAAACATTGCCGTGATCGCACGCCACGCCCGCGCCTGGACTTGGCTGCGCACGCAGCTGCAGGCCGATCAGGTGCAGGCCTATTTCAGCCACCTGGTGCAAGGGCCTGTGTTGCGTTACGAAGTGCCTGGCTTGCAGGCGCTCAACTTTGTATTGCACCAGGCGTTGGGCGGTGGTGGCGTGTGCAGCCTGCGTTCGGACCCGCTGGGCAAATCGTTTGCGCAGATGCTCCTGGACATGCCGCTGCGTGTACCCGCCTCGGCGCTGACCGAACCCACCACTGGAGACACCCCATGAGCGCCATACTTGAAGGCATCAAGGTCCTCGATCTGACCCGCGTCATTGCCGGGCCCATGTGCACGCAAATCCTGGCCGACATGGGTGCCACCGTTTACAAGATCGAAAAGCCCGGCGAAGGCGATGACACGCGGCGCATGGGGCCTTTTTTGCAAGATCCGGCCACAGGCCAGCCCAGCAACGACTCGGCCCTGTACCTGGCCTACAACCGAGGCAAACAGTCCATCACGGTGGATATTGCCACCACCGAAGGCGCGCAGCTGGTGCGCGATCTGGCGCTGCGCTGCGACGTGGTGATCGAGAACTACAAGGTCGGCTCATTGGCCAAATACGGTCTCGACGAAGCCAGCCTGCGAGGCCTGAAGCCCGGGCTGATTTACTGCTCAGTCACCGGGTTTGGCCAAACCGGGCCGTATGCGCCCAAACCCGCTTATGACTTCATCTTGCAAGGCCTGGCCGGGCCCATGAGCACCTGCGGCCTGCCCGACGATCAGCCCGGCGGTGGCCCCATGCGCACGGCCATCCCGATGACCGACATGGTGACCGGACTGTACGCCGCCATTGGTATTCTGGGCGCGCTCATGCACCGGCAAAAAACCGGCGAAGGCCAGGCCATCGACGCGGCCATGCTGGACGCCACCGTGGCCTTCAACGGCCACCTGGCCGTGGGTTACTTGATGAATGGCAAGGCCCCGCAACGCGTGGGCAACACCAACCCAATCGCATCACCGTCCGAAGTCTTTGAATGCGCCGAAGGCCGCCTCATCATCGCGGCGGGCAACAACACACAGTTTGGCCAACTGTGCACCGTGCTGGGCGCACCCGACATGGCCACCGACCCCCGCTTTGCCACCAACATGCAACGCATCGCCCACCGCAGCGAACTGCAGGGCGCCTTGCAGGCACGGGTCCGCACCCAACCCCGGGCCCAATTGCTGGAACAACTGAACGCTGCCAACGTCCCGGCAGGTCCCATCAACGACATGGCGCAGGTCTTTGCCGATCCGCAAACCCAACACCGGCAAATGGTGGTTGAACTGCCCCACAGTTCAGGGCAAACCGTGCGCGTGGTGCGCAGCCCGCTGAACTGGTCGGCATCGCCCGTGATGCACCATCCGCCACCTCGGCTGGGTGAGCACAGTTTGCAGGCACTGCGCGAGGAGTTGGGACTGAGTGATGCGCAGTTGGAGGGGCTGGTGCGGCGCGGGGTGGTTTGAGCTGATGGAACAGCGCCAGCTGTAACCCATGCGTCTGCCCTTAGGGGTTAACGTGATGTGTCGCTTGGGTGTACCTCCCTACGATGAGCTCGAATCCACCCCCCTTCAGGAGACCACACCATGAAACGCCGTCATTTGATTGCCCTGGCTGCAGCCACCACGCTCAGCACCATGCCCCAAGCCTTTGCGCAATCTGCGGGCTTTCCCAATCGCCCGATCAAGCTGGTGGTGCCTTTCCCAGCCGGCATTTCGCCCGATGTGGTGGCCCGCCTGATTGGCGACAAGCTGAGCGCGGCCCTGGGCCAACCCGTGTTGGTCGACAACCGGCCCGGCGCGGGCGGCATGATCGGCGCCGTGGCTGCGGCCACCTCGCCGGCCGATGGTTACACGCTGTTTTTCAGCGTCAAGGCCTCGCACGCGATTGCCCCCAATGTGTACAGAGACGCCAAGTTCAACCCGCCGCGTGATTTCAAGGCCGTCACCCAAATCTTGCAAGTGCCCCATGTGCTGACCGCCACGCCCAAAGCGCCTTACAACAACATGAAAGAGCTGGTGGCGTACGCCAAGGCGAACCCGGGCAAGATCGACTTTGCCTCCTTGGGCGTCGGCTCGCAGCCCCATGTGGCTTTGGAGGTGTGGTCGCAGCGGCTGGGCATCAAGCTCAACCACGTGCCCTACAAAACCAACCCCTCACCCGATGTGATGAGCGGCCTGATCAGCCTGTCGGTGGAGGCCTCGACCACCGCCATTCCGCTCATCAAGTCCGGCAAGGTCAAGGCCCTGGGCATCTCGGGTGCCCAGCGCATCCCTGGCCTGCCCGACGTGCCCACCATGACCGAGTTTGACGCCAACCTGGACGTCAACGGGGTGATCGGCAGCTCGTGGCACGGCATCTTTGCGCCCACAGGCACACCCAACGACATCATTGCCAAGCTCAACACCGAGATCGTCAAGATCGTGAAATTGCCCGAGATCCAGGCCCGCCTGATTGAACTGGGCCTCACGCCCACGGGCACCAGCGCCGCTGCGCTCGACACCGTGGCCAACGGCGACTACGCCTTCTGGAACAAGGTGATCAACGACCTGGGCATCAAGGTCGACTGATTTCACCCACATCGACATGGATATGCAGCAGCCAACATGAGCAGTCCTGCCCAAAAATCCCGGACCTCCCCAGTGGCCAGGCCTGTGAAATTGAAGGCGCAGATTGAGCGTGTGGGCATGCTGGGCGTGGGCATCATGGGCTTGGCCATGGCCGTGAACCTGATGAAGGCGGGCTTTCAGGTCACGGGTTACGACCCCGACCCCAAAGCCATGAAGCGCCTGAAAGCGGCCGGGGGCACGGCGCGCAAATCGGCGGCCGACTTGGCAGCCGATGCCCAAGTCATCATCTGCTCACTGCCTGGGCCAAAGGCCTTGCACGATGCGGCGCAACAAATCGCCGCTGTCGGCCGACGGAACTTGCTGGTGGTGGAAACCAGCACGCTTGACATTGCCGACAAAACCACCGCCCGCGACACGCTCAAAACCCAAGGCATCGTCATGCTCGACTGTCCCTTGTCGGGCACCGGCGCGCAAGCCGTGCACAAAGACCTCACGGTCTATGCCAGCGGCCCCAAGACGGCGATCAAGCAACTGGCACCCGTCTTTGAAGGTTTCTCAAAAAGCACCTTTGACCTGGGCGCCTTTGGCAACGGCATGAAGATGAAGCTGATGGCCAATTTGCTGGTGGCCATCCACAACGTGTCCACCGCCGAAGCCCTGCTGCTGGGCCAGCGTTGGGGCATCCGACCGCAAGACGCTGTCAAGGTGCTCAGCGACGGCGCAGGCGGCTCACGCATGCTGCAGGTGCGCGGCCCCCTGATGCAGGACGAAGGCTGGCTCACCGCCACCATGAAAGTCGGCATCTGGCAAAAAGACATGCAGCTGATTGCCGCTGCGCTGGCCGACGCCCATGTGCCCGCGCCGCTGTTTGCCGCCACCGTGCCCATTTACAACGCCGCCATGGCCCTGGGGCACGCCGAACACGACACGGCTGCGGTGTTTGATGTGTTGTCGAAAATGTCGTCTTAGCTGACTGAACGTCACCACCACGTTTGAAGATGCCACAGAAAGTGGCACACGCGTTGCCATCTCTTTTTGGGCATGTTAAGACTGATTTGTCTTGCATTTTTTGATTTTTACATCAAAATGAATTCTGATTTATGAACATCTTGATGTAAATATCAATTGCAAACCCTCCAAGAACTCGGCGAAGCCGTGGCTGCACGGCGCAAACAGCTGGGCCTCAAGCAAGGCGATGTGGCGGCCATGGCGGGCGTGACGGCGGAATCGCTGTCGCGTTTTGAGCGTGGGCGCTCTGCCGAATTTGGCACACGCAAGCTGCTGGCCGTGCTGGCCGTGTTGGGGGCAGAGCTGGATGTGATGGCCCAAGGCCAGACTGGCAACCTGGACGAGCTGCGGCGTGAACGGACGCAGACATTGCCCAACCAGACCGGGGCAACGTGATGCAACTGTCGGTGTACGTGCTGGGCCGCGAAGTGGCCACGCTGGCGCCCTCCGGCGACTTCAAAAGCGTGCTGAGCTACCACCCCGGTGTGGACACAGACGACTTCGTGTCGCTCACCATGCCCGTGCGCACCGAGAGCTATGTCTGGGACGACCAGCTGCCACCCGTGCTGCAGATGAACCTGCCCGAAGGCTATTTGTTGCAAGTGCTGCAAGAGCAATTTGGCCCGCACATCGGTGCCAGCCCGGCGGCCCTGCTGTCGGTGATTGGCCGCAATATGGTGGGTCGCCTGCAGGTGGCCGCCCCCGGCGCAACGCTAGACGTGCCCGCCAAACCCATTGAAGTGGCCGCTCTGCTCAAGGGCGACAACTCCGAGGCCGCTTTTGCCGCGCTGGTGCGTGAACACGCCACCAGCGGCGTCTCGGGCGTGGTGCCCAAATTTCTGAATTCACAAAGCGAAGACGCCTTGCCACTGGGCGCGCACCCCAAGGCCAGCCTGGTCACCCGGCGGCACATCGTCAAAGGCTCCAGCGCCCGGCTGCCCTTTGTGGCGCTGAACGAGCACCTGTGCATGCACGTGGCGCGGCGTGTCATGCCCACGGCCCACACGCAAGTCTCTGACGACGGCCAAGCGCTGGTGGTGCACCGCTTTGATGTGGACGAAAACGGTCAGGCCCACTGGGGCATGGAAGACTTCTGCAGTCTGCTGGGCCTGCGCCCCGCCGCCAAATACGACACCACTTGGGAACGCATCGCCAAAGCTGTGCGCGACCATGTGCCCGGCGCGCAACGGCTGGAGACCTTTCGCCAGCTGGCCACGACTTTGCTGCTGACCTACGCCCTGCGCAACGCCGACTGCCACGCCAAAAATCTGGCCCTGCTCTACACCAGCCGGGCCGACGTGCAGCTGTCGCCCACCTACGACATGCTGACCACCAGCGTATATGCGGGCTTTGCAAACAACCCGCCGGGCATTGAATTCATGGGGAAAAAGACTTGGCTGCCCGGCAAAAACCTGCAGAAGTTCATCGCCGCCACCTTCGGCATTCCGCCCAAAGAACAGTTGCACATGGTGCAAGCCATCAGCGACGCTGTGGCCGATGTGGGCCGCGAGGTACGACAGGCCATGACCGAGCACCCCGGCTTTGAAGAAGTGGGCAAACGCATGCTGCTGGCCTGGAGCGAAGGCGTGCAGGGCCTGCGCGATCAGCGCGTGTATGCCGTGGGCGACTGGGCGGCAGGCGAGGCGTTTGAGGGGTTTTCTGCGCCGCCGAAGCTGACTGCCGAAACGAACAAAATTGGCCAATCCCCCTTGCTGGGTGAACGGTGACTTGAATCAAAGGGAAACAGTTGGATCAAGGGCAACGTGGCGGTGATCGGCGATGCGCGCCATTGCGCTGCGCTGCTGTCTGGCATGTGAACGACACTGGCCATGGTCGCCGCTGAAACACTGGCCACCACCTGGACCGCGAAAGACGGCAACACCTTGGCGGCATCGCCTGGCGACCACGACCGGATGCGCCCGTACGTAGCGCAGTGTCAGGCGTTCGCGCATGTGGGTGGTCCCATCATGATGCATGCCACTCAGGAAGCGCTCGATCAGCGCAACGCAACCTTCAGGGCATAG
>CAJBLW010000125.1 GCA_903953985.1 uncultured Burkholderiales bacterium | reverse complement strand
CAGGTCGCGACTGACAACACGGTGCGCATTTATCGAAACACGAACTGCAATTGCAACTGCGATTGCTGCTGCTAAGGACCGAACTCATGAAAATCATTGCAGTGCGCAACGCACAAATCCATCCCCAGTTTCAACCCACCGTTCACCTTGGTTTCGACCCCGCCACCAGTGACCTCAGCGTTTCCTTGTATGTTCCTGCGCTTGCGACCGATGAAGCGGCCAGTGGTGATGCAGGCTTGTCGTTGATCGAGTCCGTGGTCGTCAACGTTGGTGACCTGCGCAAGCGCTACGACTGGTGCGATCACCAGACCTACTTTGTGGCTGTTCATGCCGGGGCGTTTCTTCCTGTCTTTGCGCTGTACCCAGAGACACTCCCCAATCGCGAGCCAGCGGTCGATTACGCCCAACGCCTCAAGAGAAATCTGCTGGTGGGCATCAACGTGCCATTCGCAGCGGCCAGTGACGATGAGTTGTTCATCACGGTGAACCTCAACGCGCAGGCGACGGATGCCAACATTCAGGTCGATGAGCACTGCGCGTTGGTCTGGAGCGATGCGGCCAGCAGCGGCGCTGTCCGCACCATGGCGTTTCCGTTCATTCATGTGCAAGCGCCTGCCAGTGTTGCAGCAGGCGGCAGTGCCTTGATCGAATTGCGCATCGAGGATGTAGCTGGTCAACTGCTTGACTGGGAGGCTGTTGTCTACCTGGAAGCTGTGAGTGGGCTGGTGCCTTTTACACGCGTGCGTGCGTCTCATGGTTTGGCTTCGGTTCCTGTCTCGGCGGCAGGCATGTCTGCTGGAGATGAAATCCGGGTGAAGTTTGGCTGGAAGTATTTCCCAGGCGCAGAGGATGCGCGGATTGCGGTGGTGGCTGCATGATGCAACTGCTTTTCCCAACTCCGGTGTTTCGCACCCAACTTGGATTGACGGATGAGGAGCGCCAGGTCCTTATGGACAAGACTCTCGCCGTATATGGCGAACTCAACTCCAAGAGAAAACCTTGGAGCCGCTCGACCCGCGATTCACTCGAATCCATGGACCCTGTGTTTGCAGACCTGTTCGCGCGAATCAAAGCGGTAACAGCCAAGGCTTTTGGCATTGATATCGCATCTATCACTGGCAGGGAGTTGGTCCAGTTTAGAGGCGACTTTGTGCCGCCCCATGTGGAGTCGGCACACCTTTCTGCCATTTACTGGATCGATGGGGATGCCCACTCTGACCATGAGCGCGGCGAGCATGACGGAGCACTGGTTTTACAAAGCCCGATCGGCCCCTTTGGGAGTAAGGCGCTGCCTGGTGAAGAGCGCGTGACCATGGTCGATCCGCAGCCGGATTTGCTTCTGGTGTTTCCGAGCCACTTGCTGCATTTCGGGCACGTCTATCTGGGAGAACGTCCCAGCGTCGAGATTCATCTCGAGATGGAGGTGCTCTGATGGCACAGTTTCAGATCAAACTTATCGCGCCGGATAACACAGAGCGCGAACTGCTGTACGACAACCAGACCAGCAGCCTGGCTTGGGGAGATTTCTCCCCGGTATTGGAGGTCAAGCCAAAGACCTTCCAGAACGCGACGGTCGTCAGCGTAAGTCAGCCTGGGCGTAAAGGCCTGATCAAGACCCTCAAAATCAGCCTCGGCTTGTCCTGCAACTACGAGTGCAACTACTGCAGCCAGCGCTTTGTGCCCCACGCTGAAAGCACCAACCCCGAGGATGT
>CAJBLW010000124.1 GCA_903953985.1 uncultured Burkholderiales bacterium | reverse complement strand
CTTGTCCGTGTTCACCCTGATGCAGGACCAGTCCAAAATTTGTATGATGACCTGATCAATTCACATCAGGAAACACCCCATGCAACGCAGAAACTGGATCGCGGCGGCTGCCGTATGCGTGGCCGCTTCGCCTTTAATGGTCAGCCCCGCTTCTGCCCAAGCTTGGCCCACTCGGCCCATCAAGCTGGTGGTGCCTTTTCCGCCCGGTGGGCTGATCGACAACATGGCCCGCCTGGTCGCGCCCAAGCTGGCGCTGGAGTTGGGCCAGCCCATCGTCATCGACAACAAGCCGGGTGCCGGTGGCAACCTGGGCGCGGCCGAGGCGGCGCGAGCCCCTGCCGATGGCTACACCTTGCTCATGGCCTCGCCGCCGCTGACCATCAGTCCGGCGCTTTACAGCAAGCTGCCTTACAAGCCCGAGCAAATTGCACCCGTGGCCTTGCTGGGCCGCGTGCCCAATGTGCTGGTGGTCAACCCGGCTGCAGGCATCAACAGCCTGGCCGAACTCACCGCACTGGCCCAATCCAAGCCGGGCCAACTCAATTACGCGTCCAACGGGCAAGGCACTTCACTGCACCTGAGCGCTGAGTTGTACAAAAGCCAGTCGGGCGCGTTCGTCACGCACATCCCTTACCGGGGCGCGGCAGCGGGCCTGACGGGCTTGATGGCGGGCGAGGTGAACATGATGTTTGACAACCTGCCCTCGGCGCTGGGCCTGATCAATGGCGGCAAGCTCAAGGCCCTGGCCGTGACCACGCCCCAGCGCAGCAGCGCCTTGCCCAATGTGCCCACCATGGAAGAAGCGGGCATGAAGGGCTATCAGGTGTTTGCCTGGTTTGGTGTGGCCGCGCCTGCGGGCTTGCCTGCACCGGTGGCGCAAAAGCTGGAACAAGCGCTGGAGCGCGTGGCCAGCCAGCCCGAGGTGAAAGCCGCCATGCTCAAGGCCGGTGCAGAACCCGCCTGGGCCAACGCGCAAGGGCTGGCCAGCTTCATGCAAACCGACAGCGCGCAATGGAAAAAAGTGGCGGCCTTCGCCAAAATCACACTGGATTGAGCACAACAATTTGCCAATATTTTTTGAGCGCTTGACTCTGGAGAAATGACATGACGACAGTGGGTTTGATTGGATTGGGGGCCATGGGCTCGGGCATGGCGTCATCGCTGCGCCGGGCTGGGCACACCGTGCAGGTGTTTGACGTGCGGCGCGAAGTGGCTGACGCCTTCACGAACGCGGGCGGCACAACGCACGACACGCTGGCGTCTCTGGGCGCAGCGTGTGATGTGGTCGTGTCGGTGGTGGTGAATGCCGCACAAACCGAAGCCGTGCTCTTTGGCGATGGCACCATCCCCGGATGCGCTGCCAGCATGAAGCCCGGCAGTGTGTTCGTGATGTGCTCCACAGTCGACCCGAATTGGTCGGTGGCTTTGGAAGCTCGCCTCGAAGCCATGGGCTTGCGCTACGTGGATGCGCCCATCTCGGGTGGCGCAGCCAAAGCAGCCTCGGGCCAGATGACCATGATGACCGCGGGCAAGCCCGAGGCTTATGCCGTGGCCGAGCCCTTCTTGAACGCCATGGCCGCCAAGGTCTACAAGCTGGGCGACAGCGCGGGCGCGGGCAGCAAGGTCAAGATCATCAACCAACTGCTGGCGGGCGTGCACATCGCCGCTGCGGCCGAAGCCATGGCGCTGGGCTTGCGCGAGGGCGTGGACCCGGCCGCTTTGTACGAGGTGATCACGAACAGCGCAGGCAACAGCTGGATGTTTGAAAACCGCATGGCCCATGTGCTGGCGGCTGACTACACGCCGCTGTCGGCCGTGGACATTTTTGTGAAGGACCTGGGCATCGTGCTGGACATGGCGCGTGCCAGCAAATTCCCGCTGCCGCTCTCCAGCACCGCGCACCAGATGTTCATGCAAGCCAGCACCGCAGGCTTTGCCAAAGAAGACGACAGCGCCGTCATCAAGATTTTTCCGGGCATTGAGTTGCCAAAGGGCAAAGCATGAGCAAGCTCAAACTCGGCTTGAAGTTGGGCTGCATTGCAGACGACTCTACCGGCGCGACCGATCTGGCCAACAACCTGGTGCGCTCGGGCATGCGGGTGGTGCAGACCATTGGCGTGCCTGCAGTACCGCTTGCGGCCGACGTAGACGCGGTGGTGGTGGCGCTCAAGTCGCGGACCAACCCGGCTGCCGAAGCCATCGCCCAATCGCTGGAGGCCTTAAAGTGGCTGCAAGCGCAAGGCGCCGAGCAAATCTATTTCAAATACTGTTCCACCTTTGACAGCACCCCCGAGGGCAACATTGGTCCAGTGACCGAGGCGCTGATGGACGCGTTGGGCACAGACTTCACCATCGCGACCCCGGCCTTTCCGGACAACGGTCGCACCGTGTTCAAGGGCTATTTGTTCGCGGGGAATGTGCTGCTCAATGAGAGCGGCATGCAAAACCACCCGCTCACACCCATGCAAGATGCGAACTTGGTGCGTGTGATGCAAGCGCAAACGAAGCGCAAGGTGGGTCTGATCGATTACAAAACAGTGGCCCTTGGGGAATCAGCCATCCGCGAACGCATCACCACACTGCGTGCCGAAGGTGTGGGTGTGGCCGTGGTGGACGCGACCAGCAATGAGGACCTGCACCTGCTCGGGCCTGCTTTGAAAGGCATGCCGCTGATCACCGCCGGTTCGGGTGTGGCGATTGGCCTGCCCGCCAACTTTGGCCTCAAGCCTTCGCTGCAAGCCAGCCAGTTGCCCACAGCCAGCGGCTTGCAAGCCGTGGTCTCGGGCAGTTGCTCTGTGGCCACCAACGCACAAGTAGCGCACTTCAAATCGACAGGCCGCCCCGCGATGGCGATCAAACCGGCGGCGCTGATGAATGGCCAAAGCGACATCCTGGTGCAGCAGGTGCTGGCCTGGGCCGCACCGCTTTTGAAAGACGGCCCAGTGCTGGTGTATTCCACCGCCGAGCCCGACGCTGTGAAAGCCGTGCAGGCACAACTGGGTGTGGCCGAGGCGGGCGCTTTGGTTGAACACGCGTTGGCTGCGGTGGCGCGTGGCCTGGCCGATTTAGGTGTGCAGCAGTTGGTGGTGGCCGGTGGCGAAACCTCGGGTGCTTGCGTGCAAGCGCTGGGCATTGCACAGCTGCAAATCGGACCACAAATTGACCCGGGCGTGCCGTGGTGCCATGCGCCTTCAGCCCACGGCGGTGTGCACATCGCGCTCAAGTCGGGCAACTTTGGCACTGAAGACTTCTTCAGCAAAGCCTTTACAGTGTTGGCATGAACCTGACTGAATCTCAAGTCCGCGAAGAGATCTGCCGCGTAGGCCGCAGCCTGTTTGACCGCGGCCTCGTGCACGCCACGGCGGGCAACATCAGCGTGCGGCTCGATGATGGTTTTCTCATCACGCCCACCGATGCGTGCCTGGGTTTTTTGGACCCGGCCCGCTTGGCCAAACTCGACCTGCAAGGCCAGCAAGTCAGTGGTGACAAGGGCAGCAAAACCATCGCCATGCACCGCAAAATTTACGAAGCTGCTTGCGAGCGGGATGCCGACACGCGCTGCGTGATCCACACCCACAGCACGCACTGTGTGGCGCTGAGCCTGAACGCCGTCGGCCCTGAATTGCTGGCGCCCATCACCCCCTACTTTGTGATGAAAGTCGGCCATGTGCCCCTGGTGCGTTACCACCGCCCCGGCAGCCCCGATGCGGCCAAAGAGGTGGCTACGCTGATCCGCCAATACGCGGCTCAGGCCGCTCCAATCCGCGCCGTGATGCTGTCCCGCCTGGGGCCGAATGTTTGGCACAACACACCCGCTGCAGCCATGGCCACGCTCGAAGAGCTGGAAGAAACCGCCCGGCTCATGCTGCTGTCG
This sequence comes from uncultured Burkholderiales bacterium, assembly GCA_903953985.1. Lineage (GTDB taxonomy): Bacteria > Pseudomonadota > Gammaproteobacteria > Burkholderiales > Burkholderiaceae_C > Limnohabitans_A. The sequence continues at coordinate 162 of CAJBLW010000124.1, read as the reverse complement.
CCCCACACGACACCGCTGAACGCCAGCGCCTTGGACGATTTGCGTCAGACTTTTGGCGCGAGGTGGTGATGTCCTTGGCACATGGAACTCGAATCCTGTCCGGGGTCACAAACCCCGAGGTGGAATAACTTTTTTTCTGAAAGACTCTCATGCCACGCTTTG
>CAJBLW010000123.1 GCA_903953985.1 uncultured Burkholderiales bacterium | reverse complement strand
TGCTGCGCGCCATCGACAAAACCGAAATCCTGCCCATAGACACCGACGGCCGGGTGCCGCCCTGGATCGAGTTGGGGTTCCGGCCGCTGGATTGAGAGAAATGAGGCCTCCACATTCGCAAGCATCAACAGCTTGCGCGCAAGTTGGCTAGAACCGGCCTGTGAACTAGGATGTTGTGGTGGTGTCAAGCTTGGCCTTCAACTGACGATACAGACAACACATGACTTCCATTGCGGGCCTACTGACAGGCCCGGACCACCGCGTTCGGGGACAAACGACATGCTGAAAATTGCCGGTTTTTGCTTAGCCACTGTTTGGCTCGGTTTTTATTCTCATCAAGCCTTGGCCCAGGCGACGCCAACCAAAGGGTGTTTTGTGGCCCATTTCAAGTCCTTGGCATTGAAAACCCACAACCCAGAGCTGCGTGCGGTTTTGGCAGAAAAGTGGCTGCAATTGAACGCCCCCAACTGCACCAAGGGCCAACTGTCCGCGCTTCAGGCCAACAGCCCCAGCTGGCTGGGCAGCTCTTTGACGCAGGACATAGCCTCCATATTGGAAGGCGCCATTGAAGCCAACATCGCCGGAAACCCTGAATTGATGGCGCGACTTTATGAGTCCTCGGGCAAAGAAGGTCAAAGCGGCAGCGTGACCCTCACCAACCCTGCCGCCCGCGCCCCCGTGGTTCAACCCATGGTCAATACGGGTGTAATTGCGGGCAGTCCGAACTACGGCAACATTTCGGGCAACACCAACCTGAACCAAACCACAAACAACCTGAGCAACGCCAACAGCAACGCCAGTCCTGCCACCAGCAGCAGCGGCGCCAATTCAAGCAACAACGCGATGGGCCAGGGCAGCTCAGCGGGCACCAACACTCAGGCCCGACCGTTGGCCCCTCGGTGAAACCCCAAAAATTCAGGCTTGCATCACTCGGCTTGTCTGCCGAGCGTCAACTCTGAAGAGCCCATCGGCACTTTGAACTCGGCCAGCGGCTAAACCCATACCCGTTCGGCTGCTTCAGTCGTACACAATCCGCGCCTGACCTTGCTCAGCCTGCGCCATCCAGCTGGCCAGTGCCGCATCGGAGGGGAAGAATTTGGCGGCCTCCCCCAGCGCCAACTCAGCGCGGGCAGCCAAGTCTTCGTTGCGCCGCTCCAGCGCCAAGCGCACGGGCAAGCCGCGCACGAGGTCGCCCTGGTCAGTCTGTTCACGTTGCGCGGGGAACTCGCGCACCAGTCGAGCAATGTCGGGCGCACGGCCATTCACAGCCACGCGCAGGTATTTGCCATAGCGGCAACGGGCCGCGCCCAAGTCCATGATCTGCTCGATCTTGAGGCGAAAACCACCCGAAAAACGGTCGGCCTGCATCTTGGCCGTGACGATGATGAGTTCATCGTCTTTCAGCAAGTGCTTGGCCGAGGTGATCAGGGCTTCGTCGGCCGTGGCTTCCATCATGGCCGTTTTGTCGTCGAGCTTGAAGATCGCCACCTTGCCGCGCTGGCCGTTGATGATGCGCAAATCGCTCACGATACCCGCCAGCACCATCGATTCGCGGCTGTCGATCAGGTCGTCGATCTTGCGGCGTGCAAACTGGCGCACTTCGCGCTCGACCGCGTCGAACAAATGACCAGACAAGAAGAAGCCCACGGCGGTTTTTTCGAGCAGCAAGCGCTCCTTGATACCCCAAGGCAACACATCCACCAAATCGGGCTCTTGCGTGCTCGAGCCGTGCGAATCGTCGCCCAGCATGTCGAACAAACCGCCCTGATTGGCGTTGGCTGTGGTGGCGCTCGAGAACTCAAACGCCCGGTCAATGCTGGCCGACAAGGCGGCGCGGTTCATGTGCAGCGCATCAAAGGCTCCAGCCTTGATCAGCGCATCCACCGTGCGTTTATTGATGCGGGTGCGGTCCACGCGCACGGCAAAGTCAAACAAGCTGGTAAAGGGGCCACCCTCGTTGCGGGCCGCCACGATGGCGTCGATCGCCTGTTGACCTGTTCCTTTGATGGCCCCGAGACCGTAGCGGATGATCTTGTCGGTCACGGGCTCGAACCGGTGCGTGCCCCGATTGACGTCAGGCGGATCAAAGCGGATACCGAACTTCAGGGCATCTTCGTAAAGCACCTTGAGCTTGTCGGTGTCGTCCATTTCCACCGTCATGTTGGCGCAGAAAAACTCCGCGGTGTAATGCACCTTGAGCCAGCCCGTGTGGTAGGCCAGCAGTGAATAAGCGGCCGCGTGCGACTTGTTAAAGCCGTAGCCCGCGAACTTCTCCATCAAGTCAAAAACCTCGTCGGCTTTGTCTTCGGTGATGTCGTTCTTGGCGGCCCCAGCGCGGAAGATGGCGCGGTGCTCGGCCATCTCCTCGGCCTTTTTCTTGCCCATGGCGCGGCGCAGCAAGTCGGCGCCACCGAGCGAGTAACCACCCAGGATCTGCGCCGTCTGCATCACCTGCTCCTGATACACCATGATGCCGTAGGT
>CAJBLW010000122.1 GCA_903953985.1 uncultured Burkholderiales bacterium | reverse complement strand
TTCAACTCGTCCAGGATCACCGCGGCGGCGACCACCGGGCCAGCCAATGGCCCGCGCCCGGCCTCGTCCACCCCCGCCGTCAAGCCAGAGACCCAAAATTGCAAGGCGGATTGCTCAGCGCGAGAGGACTTCTTCGAGGGCATGGGTCGAGAGCTGGGCTGTGTCACGCTGCAAAGCCAGGTGCAATTGTTGAAATCGGTTCTGCAAGGCGTCCACCCGGTCAGGCGCGGACAACCAGGCCAGGCAAGCCTGAGCCAGGGCATCGGGTGAGCAGCGGTCCTGCAAAAACTCCGGCACCACAAAGTCCTCGCTCAGGATGTTGGGCAAACCCACCCAAGGCTGAAGCTGTTGACGCTTCATGATTTGCCAGCTGAGCCAGTTCATGTGGTACCCAATCACCATGGGCCGCTTGAACAAAGCTGCCTCCAGCGTGGCCGTGCCACTGGCGATCAAGGTCAGGTCACAAGCGGCCAACGCGGTGTGCGACTCACCGTGGAGCAACTGCAAACCCGGCACACCGCCTTGCGCATCGATCAGCGCCTGAATGCGTGCCAGCAAGCTGGGGATGGCGGGCAAGACAAATTGCAAAGCAGGGTTTTGTCGCTGCATGATTTGGGCAGCTTGGACAAAGCGGGGCGTCAGGTGTTCAATTTCAGACTGCCTGCTGCCGGGCAAAATCGCCACCACTGGCCTTTGTGCATCCAGACCCAAGGCTTGGCGTGCTGCAGTTCGGTCCGGGTGCATGGGGATAGTTTGAGCCAGTGGGTGCCCCACATAAGTGGCCTCCACCCCGGCCTGGGCCAAAAGGGCTGGCTCGAAGGGAAAGATGCAAAGCATGTGGTCCACGCTGCGCCGAATCTTTTCGATGCGCTCAGGCCGCCAGGCCCAGATCGAGGGGCACACAAAATGCACCGTAGGAATGCCTGCGGCTTTGAGTCCAGCCTCCAGGTCGAGATTGAAGTCTGGGGCGTCCACCCCGATGAACACATCGGGCGGCTGGGCCTGCAAACGTTGACGCAGCTGATCACGAATGGCAACGATGCCCCGGTAATGGCGCAACACCTCGACATAACCCCGGACGGCCAATTTGTCGTGTGGCCACCATGCCTCAAAACCTTGGGCCTGCATTCGTGGCCCACCAATACCCACTCCACGCGCCTGTGGCCAGCGCGAGTGCAGGCCCTGAATCAGCAAGCCCGCCAACAGATCACCCGAAGCCTCTCCGGCCACCATGGCAAAGGACAAAGCCCCCGCAGGGGCTTTGGGCACGGGCGAATCTGCGGGCTGTGTCAACGCACGATCCCGCGCTGAGGTGAAGCGGCCTGCAAAAAGCCCAGCATCATGTCCACATCGGGCTGGGCCTCTGGCTTGTCGACGGCCAAAGCCGCAATGCGGGCCATGGCATCGCCGAGCGACAAACCATCGCGGTAAAGGGCTTTGTGCATGGCCTTGACTGCACTGATGCGTTCGGCCGAAAAGCCACGGCGGCGCAAGCCTTCAAAGTTCATCGAACGCGCTTGGGCGGGCTGGCCTTGCGCCATGACGAAAGGTGGCAGATCGGCAAATAACAAAGAATTCATGGCCGTGAAGCTGTGCGCCCCGATGCGGCAAAACTGGTGCACCACGGTAAATCCTCCCAGGATCACCCAATCATCGACCACCACATGGCCTGCCAGTTGTGTGTTGTTGGCAACGCC
>CAJBLW010000121.1 GCA_903953985.1 uncultured Burkholderiales bacterium | reverse complement strand
CGGCTTGCTGGTGGTGGAAGAAGGGCAACCCGATTTCATTGAGCAAAACATCCACAGCATCTTGCACAAAGCAGGTCTGAACACCCAAATTCATGGCAAAGACGTGCTGCCCATGGGCGGCGAATACACCGGCGGGGTCTTGCTGAAAGGCATCCGGTCATTCATCGCGCAATACGCGGCGCACCTGCTGACTGCGCCTGTCCCCGCCGTACAGCCAAGCAACCAACTGGCGATCAGCGAAGCGGTGGCTCAAGTGCACCCGCGCCCACCGTCGTTTTGCACGGGTTGCCCCGAGCGGCCCATCTTCACGGCCATCAAGATGATCGAAAAAGAGCTGGGCCAGCACCATGTCAGCTGCGACATCGGCTGCCATTTGTTCTCGATCCTGCCGCCTTTCAACATCGGCGCCACCACCATGGGCTATGGCCTGGGCTGGGCGGGAGCCTCAGCCTTCAACACCAGCGAGACCCGCAAGCGCACCGTCTCCATCATGGGCGACGGGGGCTTTTGGCACAACGGTCTGACCAGTGGCGTGGGCAACGCGGTGTTCAACCAGTCTGACAGCTTGCTGCTGGTGGTGGACAACGGCTATTCGGCCGCCACGGGTGGACAAGACGTGCTCTCGTCCAAGGCCATCAACCCGATCCGCAACACCAACAACCCGATTGAAAAAGCCGTGCGCGGCGTGGGTGTCAATTGGGTCAAGACCGTGACCAACACCTACAGCCTGGACCAAATGCGCCAGGCCTTGCGTGAAGCCCTGACCACCAAGCAACAAGGCCCCAAGGTCATCGTGGCGCAAAGCGAGTGCATGCTCAACCGCCAGCGCCGCGTCAAGCCGCTGATTCGCCAGCGCATCCAGAAAGGCGAGCGCGTGGTGCGTGAGCGCTTTGGCATTGACCCTGACACCTGTACTGGCGATCACTCCTGCATTCGCCTGTCGGGCTGCCCGTCGCTCAGCATCAAGCCCAACCCCGACCCGCTGCGCCAAGACCCGGTGGCGGCCGTGGCAGACAGTTGTGTGGGCTGCGGCCTGTGCGGCGAGGTCGCGCACGCTGCGGTGCTCTGCCCTTCGTTTTACCGGGCCGAGATCATCAACAATCCCAACGCCTGGGACCGCTTCAAACAAGGCCTGCGCGAACGTGTGATCGGATGGTTGCAAACCCGCATCGAGCGCCGACTGCAAGGCATTGCCGCATGAACGACACAGCCCCAACCCCAAGCATCATCAGCCTGGCCATATTGGCCATGGGCGGTGAAGGCGGCGGCGTGCTGGCCGACTGGCTGGTGGACCTGGCCGAACAGAACGGCCATTGGGCCCAGACCACCTCGGTGCCCGGCGTGGCGCAGCGCACTGGGGCCACCATCTATTACATCGAGATGTACCCACAATCGGCATCGCCCTCAGGCCAGATGCCCGTGATGGCGCTCAGCCCGTTTCCGGGCGAAGTCGACATCGTGCTGGCGTCAGAACTGATGGAAGCCGGTCGCGCCCTGCAGCGCGGGCTGGTGGACCCCCACAAGACCACCTTCATCGCGTCCTCGCACCGCGTCTATTCCATGACCGAACGCACCGCCATGGGCGATGGCCGTGTGGACGAAGCCAAGCTGTTGGCGGGGGCACAGGCCGCCGCACGGCAGTTCATCAGCGCCGACTTTGCCCAACTGGCCGAACAAACCGGCAGCCTGATTGCGCCCGCTTTGTATGGCGCGCTGGCGGCCAGCGAGCGCCTGCCGTTCTCAAGGGTGCAATTCGAAGCCACGATTGAGCGCAGTGGCGTGGGCGTGAAGACCAGTCTGAAAGCTTTTGCCGCCGGCTTTGATGCGGCCATGCAAGCGCTGCACCCCAACACAGCCAGCGTGGCCGATGCCACCCCTGTGGTTCTGCCTTTGCACCGCCAAGTCGGCCCCAAGCTGAAGGCCCTGGCGCAAAGTCTGGAGGGCGCGTTCGCCCCGGCAGCCCACGAGGTCATCGCCTCGGGTTTGACGCGGCTGACCGATTACCAGGATGTGGCTTACGCCACCCTTTACGCGCGGCGTTTGCAGGACATGGCGCAAGCCTTGGCGTCGGCAACTCTGGCACCGGCTTTGGCCGACGACATCCTGCGCGAAGGCGCTCGGCACCTGGCCCTGTGGATGTCTTACGAAGACACAGTGCGTGTGGCCGATCTCAAAACCCGTCGCTCACGTTTTGCACGCGTCAGCCTGGAAGTGAGCTTGAGCGAAAAGCAGTTGATCGATATCCACGAATTCATGCACCCGCGCCTGGAAGAAATTGCCGACACCCTGCCTGCGGGCCTCGGCCGCTGGCTGCTGGCCTCGCCCATGGCCCGCGCCGTGGTCGGCCGTTTCACGCAAAAAGGCCGTGTGGTTCAAACCAGCTCCTTGCGCGGTTTTCTGCTGCTGTATTTTGTGGCCAGCCTGCGCCGCATTCGCCCGGTGTCTTTGCGTTACCAAACCGAGCAACAACGCATCGAAGCCTGGTGGGCGCAAGCCCTGCAGCTGCTGCCCCAGCACGCCGACCTGGCCCTGGAGGTGCTGCGCGGCCAGCAGTTGGTCAAAGGTTATGGCGACACGCATGCACGGGGCTGGCGGCATTTTGAAAAAATCATGACCACTTTGCCTCGCCTGCAGCAATTGCCCGATGCGGCCAACCGTCTGAGCGCCTTGCGCAAAGCAGCCTTGGCCGACGACAGCGGCCAGGCGCTTGATCAGGCCGTGAAGCAACTGGCACCTGCGTGACCCCTGCTCATTGGCAAACAGGACTACCCTACCAATTCCCTATCGACCCGCAACCACAAAAGGAGACAACACCATGAAAAGACGTTTACTCACCCAGGCCACCGCACTGGTTTTGGCGCTCGGCGCCAGTTCTGCCACGCTGGCCCAAGAAGTTACGCTGCGCCTGATCAGCGGCTTTGCCGAAAACGGCATCTACGTGCAACGCCTGCAGCCGTGGATCAACAAGGTCAACGCCGAGGGCAAAGGCGTTTTGCAAATCAACTTCATCGGCGGTCCCCGTGCCATTCCGTCTTTTGAGCTGGGCAACGCGGTCAAGACCGGCGTGGTCGACATGGCGCTCAACACCGGTGCGTTTTACACCAACGTGATGCCCGAAGCCGACTTCCTGAAGCTGACACAGATCCCTGTGGCCGAGCAACGCAAGAATGGCGCTTTTGATGCGATCAACAAGGTATGGAATGAAAAAGGCAATATGCAGTACCTGGCCCGCATGGTGGAGAACCAGCCCTTCCACATCTACACCAACAAAAAGGTCGACAAGCCCGACTTGGCAGGTCAAAAAATCCGCATCACGCCTGTGTACCGCGACTTCTTTCAGGCGCTGAACGCCAGCGTGATCACCACGCCACCGGGCGAGGTCTACACCGCCCTGGAGCGCGGTGTGGTGGACGGTTATGGCTGGCCCATTGGCGGTATTTTTGACTTCAACTGGCACGAGAAAACCAAGTTCCGCATCGACCCGGGCTTCTACGACGCCGAGGTCTCACTGATCATGAACCTACCGGCCTACAAAAAGCTCACCGACACGCAGCGCAACTTCCTGCAAAAGCATTTGTTGGCACTGGAAGCCGAGAACACGTTCTGGGCGCGTTACGGGGCCGAAGAAACCGCTCGCCAGACCAAGGCGGGCATCCAGACCATCAGCTTCGATGCCGCCACCAGCAAGGCCTTCCGCGACAAGGCTTACGACATCGGCTGGGCAGGTGCCGCCAAGCAAAGCCCTGAAGTGGCCGCACGGTTCAAGGCCCTGTTCTCCAAATGATGCTCGCGCTGTCTGAGCGGTTTGGCCGGTGGCTGTCGGGTCTTGCCCTGTTCGGCTGCCTGCTGCTGCTGGCCATGATGCTCATCATCGTGGCCGATGTAGCGCTGCGCAATCTGGCCGTCCCGGGCATGCCGCTGGGGCTGTCCTGGAGCAACGAGGTGTCCGAACTCATGCTGTATCTGATCACCATGTGCGTGGCTCCCTGGCTGCTGCGACAGGGCCAGCACATCCGGGTGGACATTTTTCTGCAAGCCATTCCACCGCGCACAGCTTGGGCATTGGAATGGGTGGGCGATGTGCTGGGCCTGTTGTGCTGTTTGGTGCTGGCCTGGTACGGTGCGCAAGCCACTTGGGCCAGTTATGCCGCCGGCTCGCTGAGCATCAAGACCCTGGTCACGCCCGAGTGGTGGTCGCTGGCGCCTTTGCCCGTGGTGTTTGTGCTCCTGTCCATCGAGATGGTCTTTCGCATGCACCGGCTGCTGCATGCCGAGCGTGGTCCGCGCCAGGATGCCGTGAGCGCAGCTTGAACGGGTTACCCATGTTTGTATTTTTTTCGTCTGGAGTCTGCACATGAGCAGTTGGCCCATCGCAGCCTGGTTGATGTTGGGCGGCTCCACCTTGCTGCTGTTCATGGGCATGCCCGTGGCCCTGACTTTTTTGGGCGTCAACATCATCGGGGCCGTGCTCTACATGGGGGGGGAGCCCGGTTTGGTGCAACTGGTGCGCAACAGCGTGAGTTCGGTCACGGCCTTTGCACTCACGCCCATTCCGCTGTTTGTGCTGATGGGTGAAATTCTGTTCCACACCGGTTTGGCCGTGAAGGTGATCGACGGGGTCGAGCGCTTGATCGTGCGTGTGCCCGGACGCCTGGCGGTGGTCGCGGTGGTGGCGGGCACGGTGTTTTCAGCCATCTCGGGCTCGACCATTGCCACCACGGCCATGCTGGGCGCCCTGATGCTGCCCGTGATGCTGGCGCGCGGCTACCACCCCACCATGGCCACAGGTCCGATCATGGCGATTGGCGCGGTGGACATGCTGATTCCGCCTTCGGCCCTGACGGTTTTGCTGGGCTCGCTCTCGGGCATCTCGATTTCCAAGCTGCTGCTGGGCGGTGTCGTTCCTGGGCTTCTGTTGTCGGTGGCGTTTGTGGCCTGGATCATTGTGCGGGTGCGCATCAGCCCCCACTTGGCCCCAACTGACACGGATGCCGTTGAACACCAGGGTTGGGACCGCTGGCAACCGCTGTTTGCCTACGTCTTGCCCACTTTGTCTATTTTTGGTGTGGTGGTGGGCGCACTGGCAGCGGGATGGGCCACGCCCACCGAATGCGCGGCGCTCGGGGCCTTTGCCACCATGCTGCTGGCCGCGCTTTACCGCACCCTGCGCTGGGAGGCGGTGCTCAAGGCCCTCAAGGGCACGGCGGGCATCTCCGGCATGATTTTGTTCATCATCGTGGGGGCCACGACGTTTTCGCAGATCCTGTCGTTTTCTGGGGCCAGCAATGGTTTGGTGCAGTGGATCACCGGCCAAGCGCTGGCGCCTTGGGTGGTGGTGGCCGCCATGATGGCCTTGCTGATTTTTTTGGGTGTGTTTGTTGACCAAGTGAGCATGATGATGATCACCCTGCCGATCTTCATGCCGGTGGTCACCAGCTTGAACATTGACCTGGTGTGGTT
>CAJBLW010000120.1 GCA_903953985.1 uncultured Burkholderiales bacterium | reverse complement strand
TTCCTGACGCCACTGCTCAACCGGCACCACCACCGCCACAGGTTTGCCGTGGCGCGTGATCACGCTGCTGGTGCCCGCCACCGCCTCCGAGGCAATGAGCGGCAGCTGTGCTCGGGCTTGTTCGAGTCCGTATTGCGGGTTATCTGACATGGCCAACTCCTTGATTTCTGTACAGACTGTACAGAAATTTCAAGGCGCTTGTCAAAGGACACCGCGGCCCCCATCGATGGTCAAAGCAAAACCGACAGGGGATTTCAGCGCCCGTTCAAGGGATAAGACGGGTCGTTGTAGCCAGGCGACGATGGATGACCTGAGACCACCAGGCTGTTGACCAAGGCTTCGTCTTCGGCAGTGATCTCTACATCCAGTGCGCCCGCATAGTCTTGCCACTGCGCCAGCGTGCGCGGGCCTGCAATGACCGCACTCACATTTCGGTTGGCCAGCACCCAGGCGGTGGCAAAGTGGGCCAGCGACACGCCCTTGCGCTCGCAATGTTGACGCAGGGTTTGTGCAATCTGCAACGACTCTTCGCGGAACTCGGTCTCCATGATGCGTTTGTCGCCACGGGCAGCGCGGCTGCCCTCTGCTGGCGTCTGGCCAGGTGCGTATTTGCCCGTGAGCACCCCGCGTGCAATCGGGCTGTAGGGCACCACGCCCAAACCATAATGCCCGCAGGCTTCCAGAATTTCCACCTCGGGCAAACGGTTGAGCAGGTTGTAATAAGGCTGGCACACCACGGGGCCAGGCATGTTCATTTGGCGGGCCATGTTCACCATCTCGGCGATGCGCCAGCCTCGGAAATTGGAGACGCCCCAATAACGGATCTTGCCGTCGCGCAGCAAGGCTTCGATGCCCCGCATGGGCTCTTCCAGGTTCATGCCGTTGTAGTCGCGGTGCAGGTAATAAATGTCCAGGTGATCCGTGTCCAAACGGCGCAAACTGTCCTCGCAGGCCCGCAACATCCAGCTGCGCGAGTAGCCCTGATGGTTGGGGCGGCTCGACATCGGGTTGCCGACCTTGCTGGCCAACACCCAATGCTGGCGATGTCCCTTGAGGATTTGGCCCACCATTTCTTCGGATTTTCCCAGGGTGTACACATCGGCGGTGTCAATGAAGTTGCAACCCTTTTCTTGCGCATCGGCCACCATCGTTCGCGCATCTTCCAAGGGGGTTTGGTCACCAAACATCATGGTGCCCAAACACAGGCGGGAAACTTTCAGGGGGCTTTTGCCCAGGGTGGTGGTTTTCATCTTGGCTTTCAGATCAAAAATGGAGGCGGCTCAAGGCTAAGCTAATCGTGTAGAAGGGGCTGTCACCTGTGCAAAACAAAAAAACCCGGGCTGAAAAGGCCCGGGTTTTCACATGACAGCCTGCCCAAGGAGCTCAGCTCACCGGCATGAACTGGTAACCGTTGCCGGAAGGCTCAATGGTTCCGAATGCCGGGAACGGAAAGTGAAAGCCACCGGCCATCATTTTTTCCTTGACCAGCATCTCGAAAATTCGGCGGCGGCTTTGGCGGGCCATCTCGGGGTTCATGTCAAACAGCACGGCCCAATCGGGGTTGCGCGCAAACAAGGACGGCACGTTGGTGATGTCGGCCACGTAGGCAAACGACTGACCTTCAGAGCGCACCGTGAACAGGGTGTGGCCCGGTGTGTGGCCGAACGCTGCCACCGACTCAAGGCCCGGGGCCAGCGTACTGCCCGGCTCAAACTTGACCAACTGGTCTGAAGTCAACCCCGTCAAGGCACGTTTGACAGCCCCAAAAGCGCCTTGCATGGGCGCGGGCGCCGCAGCGATGCGGGCCTCATCCGTCCAGAAAGCATGTTCAGGTGCGGGCACATGCACGCGGGCATTGGGGTAAACCAAACTGCCGTTTTTGAAGCGCAAGCCATTGATGTGGTCACCATGAAAATGGCTCAACACCACGTTGTTGATGTCTTCAGGCTTAAAGCCCGCTGCGGCCAAGTTGCCCAGCAGTTTGCCGGTGGTGGGTGGGCCGTTGTCGGCAAAGCCGGTGTCAAACAAGTAGCGCTGGTTGCCATTGACCAGCAGGAACGGGGTGAATGGAATATCGATGTAATCGGTGGGTAGATTTTGTGTGGCCAACAGCGCCTTGATTTGGTCGAGCGGTACAGCGGGCACAAACTCCTGACCCAAAGGGCGACGCAATGCGCCATCGTTCAGAGCAATGATTTCCATGGCGCCCAGTTTCATGCGCTTGAAACCCACAGCGGGCAAGGCCGGGAGACCAAATTGGGGGGTGTTTTGCGACCAGACAGAAGAAAAAGTCAGCGCGCCGACGCCAGCCATGCCGGCACCCAGAAAATAACGACGATTCAGCATAGGATCTCCAAAAAAGTGCCTACACCTTACGCTGTGCGCTGGCCATGCTCAGGGCCCTCTGCATTGACCACGGTCGCCGCAAGGACATGGTTTGACCGATCAAACAGGCGTCGATGGGCCTGACCTATTGAAGACGGAAAATCACGGCCTTTTCGATGCCCAGCGGCTCTAGTGATAACTCGCCTTGATGGACGACATGAGATCCGCAGTAAAGTGGTTGACCGCTTTCGAGGTCACGCCAATGCAGCCACAGCTTTAAGAAGCCATCGGACCGGAACCTTAGGTGCGCATGCCGCGATCCATCTCAAGGCATGGAAATCTAGATGCCATGGGATTGATTACACTGACATTTGGCATTTATCCATGGAGCATGCGATGCAGTGGTTGCGGTACTTACGAGATGGCAAGGCGATGACAGGTGTGCTGAAACAGCAGACGGTTCATGAGCATGGCGGTGCCCTGTTCGAAACCTTTCAGCCGACCGGCAAAACCCTGACGGCTGACGGCTTGCAATGGTTACCCCCCTGCGTACCAGGAAAAGTCATTGGGCTATGGAACAACTACCGAGCTGCCGCAGAAAAAAATGGCTGGTCGGCGCCCACAGAACCCCTTTATTTTTTGAAGTCACCCGGCGCTGCAGCGGGCCACCAGCAACCGATTGCAGTGCCTTCGAGCTACTCAGGGCGCGTGGTGTTTGAGGGAGAACTGGTTTTGGTGATGGGCGCCACCGCACGCCAAGTCACTGTGCAGGATGCACCCCAACACATTTTTGGCTACACCTGCGGCAACGATGTCACGGCGCTCGAGCTCCTTCACCGCGATGCATCTTTTCCCCAATGGACGCGCGCTAAAAGCTTTGACGGCTTTGCAGCCTTTGGTCCGGTGATTGACACCGCTTTCGATGCCGCAAATGGCCATCTGCGAACGCTGGTGGACGGCCGAGAGCGCCAGAACTACGCCTTCAGCGACATGTTTTTCAGTCCTGCGCAGATCGTGTCCCACCTCTCGCACGACATGACGCTGGAGCCAGGCGATCTCATTTACTGCGGCACGTCGCTCGGTGTTTTGCCGATGAAGGCTGGCGCCACAGTAGAAGTGGTCATCGACGGGATTGGCACTTTGTCAAACCGCTACGGGTAGAAGCTGCAGATGGCCTTTGTGCTGGGCCATCGTATGGGCTAGCAGTTGCGTTGCAGCATAGATGGCATCAATGGTGGGCGTTGGTGTTCCCGTGATGCGACCCAATTCAACGACCGAGCCTACCAATGCATTGAGCTCCAGGGCGCGGCCGGCTTCCACGTCTTGCAGCATGGATGTTTTGTGCGCCCCCACCGCCTGTGCACCGGCAATGCGTTTGTCCAGCGAGACCTTGAACTGCACCCCCAGTTTTTCGGCAACGCTTTGCGCTTGCGCCATCATGTTGGCCGCCAGTTCGCGGGACGGACCGAAAGTGCAGATGTCTTCCAGCGTCGCATGGGTCAGGGCAGAGATGGGGTTGAAGCTCAGGTTGCCCCACAGCTTGAGCCAAATCTCGCTGCGGATATCTTTCGAGACGGGGGCCTTAAAGCCAGCGCGCATCATCACTTGAGAAAGCGCTTCGATGCGCTCGCTGCGACTGCCATCGAGCTCCCCCAGTGTGAAGCGGTTGCCTTCAATGACCCGCACGACACCCGGCTCGATCAGTTCGGCTGCCGGGTAGACCACGCTGCCGATGATGTGCTCGGGCGCAATCGTCTGCGCCAAGCGTCCAGCGGGGTCAACGCTTTCCAGGCTGCGTCCGGCATAGACGCCTTCCAGTTTTTGAAAGTACCACCAGGGAATGCCGTTGATCATGGTCACCAGCAGCGTCTTGGGCCCCAGCAGCGCGCCCAGTTCTGGCAACAGGTCCACCACCTGGTGGGCTTTGACGGTGAGCAACACAACGTCTTGCACACCAGCGTCTGACATGCGCGCTACGGCTTTGGCCTCAGGTGCATGAAGCGCGCTTCCGTCTTCCAAAATGAGGCGAAAGCCGTTGGCCTGAATCGCCGCCAAGTTGCGGTTGCGCGCGATGAAAGTGACGTCTTCACCGGCGGCCGAGAGCCTGGCCCCCAAATACCCACCAATCGCGCCTGCACCGACGACCGCTATTTTCATTGAGAAGACCCTGCCTTAACGCTGCTGTTGCGCAGCAGCATACCCTTGACTGCACTGACCAGCGGCCAGAGCAACAACAACAAAGCCAAGCCGGTGATGACGCCCACCAACGGGTTGGACCAGAAGATCGACAAACTGCCTTGGGACAAGAGCATGGACTGCCGAAAGCTCGCCTCGGCCATATCGCCCAGTACCAGCGCGAGGACCAGTGGCGCCAGCGGGTACTTGAGCTTCTTAAAGAGGTAGCCCATGACCCCAAAGACCAACATCATCACCACGTCAAACATGGAGCTGTGGACGGTGTAAGCACCGATGGCACAGATGACCACGATCACCGGGCCAATCACCGAGAAAGGAATACGCAGGAACGCCGCCCAGAATGGTACGGTGGTCAGCACCACCACAAGCCCGACGATGTTGCCCAGGTACATGGAGGCAATCAGCCCCCACACAAAGTCCTTGTGCTCTACAAAGAGCATGGGGCCGGGCTGCAGGCCCCAGATCATCAGGCCGCCCAACAGCACAGCAGCCGTCGGTGAGCCTGGAATACCCAACGTCAACATGGGCAACAGCGCCGATGTACCTGCTGCATGCGCCGCGGTCTCGGGGGCCACCACCCCCTCAATATTGCCTTTGCCGAATGACGCTGGGTCTTTGGACATGCGTTGCGCCATGCCGTAGCTCATGAACGACGCAGGTGTGGCACCTCCGGGTGTGATGCCCATCCAGCAGCCCACAGCCGTAGAGCGCAAAAAGTTAAGCCAGTGGCGCGGGAGTTCTGCCCAAGTCTGGAGCACCACGCGCAGATTGAGTTTGGCACTTTTGCCTTTGAAGGCCAGGCCCTCTTCCATGGTCAGCAAAATCTCTCCGATGCCAAACAGGCCGATCACCGCAATCAGGAAATCAAAACCCTTGAGCAGTTCGGGATAGCCATAGGTCATCCGCAATTGCCCGGTGACCGTGTCCATGCCCACCGCTGCCAGCGCAAACCCCAGCATCATGGCGGCGATGACCTTGGCTGCGGGTTCTTTGCTCATGCCCACAAAGCTGCAGAAGGTCAGGAGTTGCACCGCGAAGTATTCGGCCGGTCCGAACTTGAGGGCAAATTTGGCCAGCACAGGGGCCAAGAAGGTGATCAAGACCACTGCGAAAAGTGCGCCCACAAAGGACGAGGTAAAGGCCGCTGTCAGCGCCTGTGCCGCACGTCCCTGCTGGGCCATGGGGTAGCCGTCAAAGGTGGTCGCCACCGACCACGGCTCTCCGGGGATATTGAACAAAATGGAGGTGATAGCCCCCCCAAAGAGTGCACCCCAATAGATGCACGACAGCATGATGATCGCCGAGGTCGGGTTCATGGTGAACGTCAGCGGCAGCAGGATGGCAATGCCGTTGGCCCCCCCCAGGCCGGGCAGCACACCAATGAGTACACCCAAGGTGACGCCGATGAACATGTAGGCCAAGTTGGGCAGTGTCATCGCAACTGCGAAACCCTGCATCAGGTTGTTGACTTCTTCCATTAAAGCCCCAGCAAACTTTCCAGCGGACCCTTGGGCAACGGCACCAGGAACCAGCGTTCAAACACCAGAAAAAATGCGACAGGCACCGTCAGAGACACCGCCGCTGTCGCGCTCCAGCCGAAGTGCCCGTGGCGACGCATGAAGAAGCCGATCAGCAAAGCGGAGGGGACGTAAATGCCCATCCACAACATCGTCACGATGTAAATGACCATCGGTATCAGCATGGCCATGACGGTGGCGATCTGGCTGCGCTCGGCGAAAACTTCGTCCAATGAACGCCAATGCCACAGGGTACTCCCCAGAATCGCGGCGCTGGACGCGCACAAAGCCATGCCGATGTAAAACGGAAAATAGCCCGATCGTGGACCGTCATCGGCCCAGCCAATGCCCACGCGCAAGCTGTCGACCACCACCAGCACGCCCAGGGCCAGCAGCAGCAAAGCGACAACCACCTCAGGTCCGCGCGTCTTGGGGTCGTTGGCGGATTCTGCGTCCGGTTTGGTGGAGTTTTCATTCATTGCAGGCCTTACTTGGCAATAAAGCCAGCTTCTTTCATCAGCTCTCGGTGCAGC
>CAJBLW010000119.1 GCA_903953985.1 uncultured Burkholderiales bacterium | reverse complement strand
CCAGTTTTTTGATGCTGATCGGGCTTTACGAAGCCTGGGGTGAGTATTGGCATCCACGTCAAAGATTGCTCGATCAGCGCATCCATCAGATGCTCAAAATTGAGCAACGGCATTTGCCCACGCCAATCGTTCAAACAAGGTCTTTCAGCCGTTTCAATTTTCTGGACAAGCTCTTGAGATGGCTGCCTGGTAGCCAGACTTTCGACAAATTCCTCCGGCAAACTGATCTGTCTTTGGATGTTTCTCAAGTCATTTTTGTCATGCTTTTGCTGGTCGTGACGGGTGGTTTGCTGGGCTACATCCTGGGTTTGCCAGCAAGCCTGACACTGCTGCTGATAGCGCTTTTACTGGCGAGTTCAATTTATTATTTAAAACAGCAGCGATCCAAGAGGATCGTGGCCATTGAAAAACAATTGCCGGATGCACTGGATCTGATGGTGCGGGCGCAGCAATCAGGGCATGCCTTCACCAGTGCGCTGCAAATTACCGCTGCAGAGTCCAGGCCGCCCATTTCCATTGAGTTGCGCAAGGTGTTCGACGAAATCAATTTAGGCATGAGCATGCAGACCGCCATGTCGAATTTGGCTGCACGTGTGGACAGCAAGGAAATTCGGTATTTTGTAGTGGCCGTATTGATTCAGAGCGAAACAGGCGGAAACCTGGCTGAGGTTTTGAAAAAAACGGCCACCCTGATCCGAGAGCGCCAAAAAATCGCGGGTGTGGTGCGTGTCCTGTCTGCTGAGGGCCGAATTTCGGCCTGGATTTTGTCGCTCATGCCTTTTTTGCTGGCATTCCTTTTGTACCTCATCAATCCGGAGTTCATTTCTGCACTTTGGAAAGCACAGATGGGTTTGGTGATGTTGGGTGTTGCCCTTGGCTTGATGCTTGTGGGTATTTTCTGGATGTCCCGTCTTGTTCACATCAAGGTCTGAAAGAGTCACATGTCCACTTTGAACATCATTTTTTTGATCTCTCTTTTCTTGCTTGTTGCTTCTTTGATTTATTTGGCACTGGCCCAATGGGTTCCCAGTGATCTGGATAAGCGGCGCATGAATCTGGTCCATCACGCCCAACCTCAAGCCAATGCATGGCTCACCCGTTTGCAACGGAAAATGACCGCCTTGCTGTTGTGGTTGGGGCCTTGGGCGGGTTCTCCAGATTCGGTGGATGCCATGGAGCCATCGGATTTACAGATCAAATTTCTGAATGCCGGTCTTCGATCCAGCATGGTGAGCTCTGTGTATTTGGGTTTTAAAACATTGCTGACATTTTTGTTGCCCGGCATTTTGTGGCTGCTGATGTGGTTTTTTTCTGTTCAAAAAGACGATCTATTTTTTTGGACCAGTATGATGGCAGCGGCTGCCGTGGGTTATTACATACCCAACGTGGTACTGCATGTTTTGGTGAGTAAACAGCACAAAATTTTGTTTCATGCGGTGCCAGATGCGCTCGATTTGATGCGCTTGTGTGTGCAAGCCGGCTTGGGCCTGGATGCCGCACTGGAAAGGGTGGGGCGCGAGATGCGATTGTCTTATCCCCAACTCTCGGACGAGTTTGCCTTGACGGGGCTCGAGTTGCGGGCGGGTTCTTCGCGAGCTGAAGCGTTGCGGCACTTGTCCCAGCGCATGGGCTTGCCTGATATTGAAGGACTGGTGTCGATGCTGATTCAGGCCGACCGATTCGGCAGCAGCATTGCCGAATCGCTGGAAGTCCATTCGGATGCGCTCAGAACCAAGCGGCGATTGATCGCTGAAGAGGCTGCTGCCAAACTCCCCATCAAATTGCTGATCCCTTTGATTTTTTGTGTATTTCCAGCACTGATGACTGTTTTGTTAGGACCTGTGGTGATCAGCATCACTGAGCATTTCTTCCCATTGGTCAATTCTTGAGCCCCCAAAGCAGTGTTGCACTGGTAAATGGCAACAGGGTATTTTTGCCATTCAAAATGGCACCTTCAGGTGCAATCAGGCGAGTCAGTACTTGACCCGCCTGATGCACTCACTGCGCCGTCACACTGCAAAGTTTTCCAGATCAAGGCTGGTGGCGTTCACGCCCAGCAGCAGGATGGAAATTTCAGCCGGGTTGCCGCCTGAAACATTGCCGTTGGTATCCACATAAACCAAAGTGTCCGCCATCTGTTGCTCTGCCCAAATGGCATTGGCTTGTGGTCCTTCTGCAAATTCCAAAACCGAGCCGAAGGCGCTGAAATCGATGCGGTCAACAGCGACTTCGAAGTCGGTGATGGTCTCCATTCGGCCCCCTTCATGGCCAGAGTCTCCGCCATCGTCCGCGTGACCATCGCTCATGACCGTCGCGTCATCATGGCCGCCTTCGCCCTCATGACCACCCCCGCCATCAGAGCCTCCGCGCGCAGGGGCGTCTCCGTTCGCGGTGTAGACGAACACATCGGCGCCATGGCCGCCAGACAGGGTGTCTGGTCCTGCTCCACCGATCAGAACGTCTTTTCCATTGCCGCCCATCAATACATCAGGCCCACCTTCACCCATCAACAGGTCTTTGCCATTGCCGGTGTCCACTGTGTCGGGTCCGCCGCCAGCCCAGACTTCGTCCTGGCCGTTGCCGGTGGTGATGGTTTGCCTTCCACCACCGGTTTCAATGAAGTCGTCAAACTGTGTACCTGTAATCACTGAGCTGCCATCACCATGCTCGCCGTCATCGCCTTCTTCATGACCTTCGCTGTCTTCAGACAGGGCGCTGACCATGCCCAACTCGTCTGCGCTCAGTGCCATGGCCGGTTCAGCAAGGGGCATAACAGGTTCAGCGATTTGGACGGCACCTGTTTCGTGCATGAAGTTAATCACTGCGCGTGCGTCATCAGCAGCTTGCGCAAAGTCGTTCACACCCGATGTGGTGGCACCCACGCTTTGAAAGGTTTCTCCATCAACGCTCAGGGCCAGATAGCTATCGGTCCATGCGGCGTTTTCGAAGACTGCTTCCAGTAGGCTCTTTTGGACCAATTCCAGGTTGTTCGGGTCGCAGGACACCTTTTTCTTAAAATCTACGAAGCTTATGATCATCAGAAAATTTCCAAGGAACAAAAGGAATCATTAGAAAAAAAAATCTACCATGGTCATATTGCTGACTTCCAAATTTTATTAGAGAATTTACCGAATGAAGAATTGTTTTTAAGAACTTTATTAAATTAAATGAGCAAAATTGGGAAAGAGTTGATTTAAAAGGATTTAAAAATTTTAAATTTTATTTAATCACAAACTAACAGAAACTTCAAAACAAAAAATGAAGATACTTGGTATAGAGTGTTGGGTGATTATTATCACAAGTAATATACAACCTTGAGAGTATTCAAGAGGTGGTGGGATAGATGATACTTTATACAT
>CAJBLW010000118.1 GCA_903953985.1 uncultured Burkholderiales bacterium | reverse complement strand
GCCGAGCCGCCCGTGTTCCCGGTGGTGCTTCACCGGCGCGAAGAGATGGCCGAAGGCCTGGCGCGTTACGAGTTCAAAGCGCCCGATGGTGGCGAGCTGCCGCCGTTTGAGGCGGGCGGGCACATCGACGTGGTGATCGCCCCCGAATACCAGCGCCCCTACAGCCTGGCGGGCGACCCAGCCGACCGCAGCAAATATGTGCTGGGCGTGTTGCGCGAGCCGCCCGAGTCTGGCGGACGCGGCGGCTCAGCGCTGATGCACCGGGTGTTTCGGGAGGGGCGGCGCGTGTTTGTGACGCGCCCGGCCAACCACTTTGCGCTGCACGAGTCGGCCTCGCACTCTTGGTTGTTTGCAGGGGGCATTGGCGTGACGCCCATGATCGCCATGGCGCACCGATTGCATGTGCTGGGCAAGCCGTTTGACTTTCATTACAGCGCGGCCAGCCGGCAAACAGCGGGCTTTTTGAAAGACCTGGCCGAAGCGCCTTGGGCCGAGCGGGTGCAGTACCACTTCAAGGACGAAGGCCGACGCGCCGACCTGATGCAACTGATGCCCGAGTTCTCTGCAGGTGGGCATGTCTACACCTGTGGCGCGCCACGCTTCATGGACGGCGTGTTCGAGGCCGCCAGCGCACATGGCTGGCCGGGTGAGGCCCTGCACCGCGAATACTTCAGCGTGCCCGAAGCCGATGCCTGGATGAACCAGCCCTTTGAGCTGGTGCTCAAAACATCCGGCCGCCGCCTGCAAGTGCCTGCCGATCGCAGCGCCACCGAGGTGCTGGCCGAAGCGGGCGTGGCCATCGATGTGAAATGCAGCGACGGATTGTGCGGCGTGTGTGCCCGGCATTACGATGCGGCGCTGTCCGATGACATCGAGCACCGCGACTTTGTGCTCGGCCAAAAAGAGCGGCAACACAAAATCATTTTGTGCTGCTCACGCGCCCAGCATGCCGGGGGTGTGATCACCCTGAATTTTTAAAAGCAGCAAGGGAAAAGTTTCATGAACACGGTCAAAAAAGTCTTCATCACCGGCGGCACCAGCGGCATTGGGGCGGCCATTGCCCGGGCCTTTGCCGCCACTGGAGCCAGCGTGACGGCCACCGGGGCCACGCCTGCCGAGGTGGAGGCAGCGCAAGCCCTGAGCGCCAACCGCCTGGTCGCCTTTCATGTCCTGGACGTGCGGCAAAACGAGCATGTGCAAAACGTGCTGGGTGAGTTCGGGGAATTCGATGTGTTGGTCAACTGCGCGGGCATCATCCAGCGCAACGCCGAGCACGACCCCGAGGTCTTTGCCCAAACCGTGGACATCAACCTGAACGGCACTATGCGCGCCTGCGCCGCCGCCCGCTCAGGCCTGAAGGCCCGCCAAGGCTGCATCGTCAACACCGCCTCGATGCTGAGCTTTTTTGGGGGAGGCCTCACGCCGGGCTACAGCGCCAGCAAGGGCGGCGTGGCGCAGCTGACCAAGTCGTTGGCCATTGCCTATGCGGCCGACGGCATCCGGGTGAATGCCGTGGCCCCGGGCTGGATCGCCACGCCTTTGACTCAAGCCTTGCAAGAAGACCCCACACGCAGCGCGCAAATTGTGG
>CAJBLW010000117.1 GCA_903953985.1 uncultured Burkholderiales bacterium | reverse complement strand
GGTCACCTTGTTGGCCGGTATCCGGGCTGACAGAGCGACCTTCATCACCTTCCCAGCCGCCTGTTTCAGGGCGACCAGGGGTGTGAGATGAAAGCTGGGTTTTCGTTTGACTGAAAACCCGTCTGCTTACCGTTGCGGGGGCAGCGCAGGTTGGGTGGGCCGTGATGGCTTGTCCCTCCTGCTTCCCGTTGAACTGCGCGCCGTGAACCGGCATCGCGAGCACCAACAACTTTCATTCTAGACGCAAAACTGTCGCCAAAGCTACAAAATCATTAGACCCGGGGCTTCACGCCCTACAATAGAGACCTCCATTTTTCTTGTTTGCCATGGCCTATTCCGACACCATCGATCAAATTGCCGAGCGTGTGGATCACTTGCTGCTGCGCCACGAAGAGCTGCAACGCACCAACGCTTTGCTGACCCAGCAAGTGCAGGCGCTGAGCCTGGAACGAGACCAACTCAAGTCGCGCTTGGCCGCCGCCAGAGCCCGTGTGGATGCCCTCATCGAACGGCTGCCCACATCGGCTGCCCCCGCTGCCCCCGCATCGCCTGAGGCCTCCGCATGAGCAACAAGCAAATCGATGTCCAGATCATGGGCCAAAGCTATATTTTGGGCTGCCCCGAAGGCGGCGAAGAGCGTTTGATGGGTGCTGTGCGCAAGGTGGACGAAGCCATGTGCAAGATCCGCGATGCGGGCAAGATCAAAGCCAGAGACCGCATTGCTGTGTTGGCAGCGCTGAATCTGGCTTTCGAACAAGTCGAAGCGGCGCCTGCAAGCGACAGTGCCACCCCTGCCACCGCTGCCGACGAGGTGCAGCCAGATCATCAATCCCGACTGACGCAATTGCTGCATCGCTTGGACCAGGTCATTGAGAAAGACGGCCAGCTGCTTTAAAGCAAGGGATGTTGTGCAGGCCACTGCTTTCACAACAATTTAGCGCCTACAATGACTTGGTCTGCGGTGCATGCTGGGCTTTATATTTCCTTGAACCAATGCTCTTAGAGCCGGGCTTGGTACATTGGCTGGTGAGCGTGATCATCTCGCGTCAGATGAACCCAACGCCAGTCTGCCCTTGCCCACCTGAACCCCGGTTCAGGATGCCGGTCCGGTGGCACTCGCAGACACCTTCTTTACTACCCCCCTCATGATGATTGAACCTGTGCTCCTGGCCCAATTGGCTGTCCTTGGTTTGTGCACCGGCTTTCTGGCAGGCCTGCTTGGCATCGGCGGAGGACTGATCATGGTGCCGGTCATCACCTATCTGCTCGGTCAGCGAGGCGTGAGTGCTGACCTGGCCGTAAAGATGGCGATTGCCACATCCATGGCCACCATCATTTTTACCAGTGTGTCCAGTGTGCGTGCCCACCACAAGAAAAATGCCGTGCGTTGGGACTTGGTTAAAGGCTTGGCCCCGGGCATTGTGCTGGGCAGCCTGATCGGCAGTTTGGCCATCTTTGCCCTAGTCAAAGGCGCTTACTTGGCCTTGTTTTTTGCGGCCTTTGTCGGCTTTTCGGCCACGCAAATGTTTTTGGACAAAAAACCGGCCCCTTCTCGCCAGGTGCCCGGTTTTCAGGGCTTGCTGGGTGCGGGTGGCCTGATCGGCTTGCTCTCGGGTCTGGTGGGTGCGGGCGGCGGCTTCATCAGCGTGCCCTTCATGGCCTGGTGCAACGTGGCCATCCATAACGCAGTGGCCACCAGCGCGGCGCTGGGCTTTCCCATTGCGCTGGCCAACGTGGCCGGTTACATCGTGAGCGGCCACAACGTGCAAGACCTCCCCGCTTACAGCTTTGGCTATCTGTGGCTACCGGCCTTGGGTGTCATTGCCTTGTGCAGCGTTTTGATGGCGCCTCTGGGTGTCGCCACAGCGCACAAACTGCCGGTCAAACAACTCAAACGGTTTTTTGCCAGCGTGTTGTACGTGCTGGCCGCCTACATGCTCTACAAAGGCCTGGTAGCCTGATTTCAAAGGGGTGTCACGCACCACGGCGCCTGGTCATGTACCAGGCCCATCCACAAGGCCCATGCGGACACGCAGGCCAGCCCCAAGCCCGCTACACGCATGCCCCACGCCCCATCGCCCAGGGTTTGCATGCGCAAAAACAACCAAGGCCCGGCCCACAAGCTGATGCTGCTGCCCAAGGCAAACAAGGCCATGGTGGCCGCACCCTCCAGGGGTTGGCTGGTCAAGGCCGCCACCATCAGGGCCGAATACAACAAACCACAGGGCATCAAGGCCCATAGTCCACCCACAATCCAGGGTGCAGCGCGTCCCCAGCGGGTGTTGAAGACCCGCACACGCGCCCACAAACGGCGCGCTGCGGTATCGAGCCACACGGGTTGCCGTGCCTGCATCATGAGCAGCAAACCCAGCACCAGGGCCGTCAGGTGCAGCAAGGTCCAGACTGGGCGAATGGCAGCCGACTGCGTGGTCAACCAACCCAGGCCCTGCACGCTGGCCGCGGCCAAAGCACCCAACAGCGCATAGCCTCCCAATCGACCCAACTGAAAGGCCAGCAAGGCCTGCGCCCGCCGCTCACCCGCCGCCTGGCCCAGACCCGCGCAGGCCGCGCCGCACATGGCCACGCAGTGAGGGCCACCCAGCACCCCCATCATCAAAGCCGTGATGGCCAAAGAACTTTGCATGGCTTGTTCGCTTGAATCTCGAGAGCTGCATTGTCGGCGATGCAGACCGCCCCCGATGCGGCCCAACCCCTCTACGCAAGCATCAAATGATTTTGGAAAACCGTGAGCGGTTGCGGTCAGCCTGCACATAGCGGTCAAACACCATGGCCACGCCGCGCACAAAGAACCAGCCCATGGCGGTGACCTGAATGCCGCTCTCGCTCAACTGCACCAGGCCTTGTACCTGCATCTCTTCAAGCTGGGCCAACTCTTGGGCAAACAGGGTCTCGAAGTCGATCAGCCAGGCCTGGTTGATGGACTCGTATTGCAACTGCCCTTGGCACATGAGCGCCATGATGACTGAGCGGCGGATCAGGTCGTCGCGCGTGAGCGCCAAGCCACGTACCACCGGAAAATGGCCTTGGTCAAGCAGGTCGCAATACCCCTCCATGGTCTTGGCGTTCTGGCTGTAGGTCGAGCCAATGCGGCCAATCGAGGACACGCCCAGCGCAATCAGGTCGCAATCGGCCTGCGTGCTGTAGCCCTGGAAGTTGCGGTGCAAACGCCCCTGCCGTTTGGCCACCGCCAGGGAGTCATCGGGCAAGGCAAAGTGATCCATGCCGATGTAGACATAGCCCGCATCGGTCAGGGCGTCGAGTGAGCGAGACAGCATGGCCACCTTGGCTGGCCCAGCAGGCAAATCGTCCCCATGGATGCGGCGCTGCGGCTTGAAGCGTTCAGGCAAATGCGCATAGGCATACAGGGCAATGCGGTCTGGGCGCAGGCTGTTGACTTGTGCCAAGGTGCGGTCAAAAGATTCGGGCGTTTGCAGGGGCAAACCATAGATTAGATCGACGTTGACCGACTCAAAACCCAATTGGCGGGACGCCTCGACCAAAGCAAACACCTGGTCCGCAGGCTGTATTCGGTGCACGGCTTTTTGAACCGCAGGGTCAAAGTCCTGCACGCCAAAACTCAGGCGGTTGAAACCCAAATCGGCCAGCACCGCCAGCCGCTGCTCGTTGACGGTGCGGGGATCCACTTCCACCGAATATTCACCACCCGGCACGAGTCTGAAGTGCTCGCGCAGCATGGCCATGAGTTGCCGTAACTCCTCGTCGCTCATGAAGGTGGGCGTGCCGCCGCCCAGATGCAACTGGCTGACGGCTTGGCCACGCCCCAAATGCTGGGTGTGCAACTCGACTTCTTTGCGCAGGTAGCGCAAATAATCCGCAGCCCGCTCTTTGCGTTTGGTGATGATTTTGTTGCAAGCGCAGTAGTAGCAAAGCGATTCGCAAAACGGAATGTGCACATACAGCGACAGCGGCAGCTGCCTGCCCACTGTGCCCAATTGGCGCTGCTTGAGTGCTTGAACGTAATCGGCCTCACCAAATGCTTCGACAAAACGGTCGGCTGTGGGGTAGGAGGTGTAGCGCGGGCCAGAGACGTCAAAGCGTGTCAGCAATTGCGGCGTGATGACGGACATGTGTCTGCCCCTTAATTAGAATGTGTACAAAACAAGGGACTACTTTGCCCGCTTGCATTTGTCCATGTGTTGACTCAAATCAAACCCTTTGCTGGTTTTTGGAGATTTATGGCAAGTACCGGGTATCCCCTCAAATTGAACAGATGATTCGGTATAAGCTCAAGTCTTGATCCAAGGCAAATCCATTGCTCAACCAAGAGATAAACCATGAATCCCCAAGCCATCAAAGTCGCCTGCTCGAACTGCAACCTGCGCGAGTTGTGCATGCCCATGGGCCTGAGCGACGAGGACCTGAATCGCTTGGATGATCTGGTGGCCGTGCGTCGAAGGATCAAGCGGGGCGACACCCTTTTTACCAACGGCGAAAAGTTCACTTCGCTGTACGCCATCCGCACTGGCTTTTTCAAGACCTGTTTGGCCACCGAAGATGGACGCGACCAGGTCACAGGCTTTCAGATGGCGGGCGAGATCATCGGCCTGGATGGCATCGTGAACGACCAGCACAGCTGCGATGCGGTGGCGCTGGAAGACGCCGAAGTGTGTGTCATGCCCTTTGACCGTATCGAAGAAATCTCGAGGGAAGTGACCGCGCTGCAAACCCATGTGCACAAGATCATGAGCCGTGAGATCGTGCGCGAGCATGGTGTGATGCTGTTGCTCGGCAGCATGCGTGCTGAAGAGCGCTTGGCCGCCTTTTTGCTGAACCTGGTGCAGCGCCTGAATGCACGTGGTTTTTCTCAATCCGAGCTGGTCTTGCGCATGACGCGTGAAGAGATCGGCAGCTACTTGGGCCTCAAGCTCGAAACCGTCAGCCGCACTTTCTCCAAGTTCGTCGAGGATGGCACCTTGGAAGTCAAGCAGCGTCATGTGCGAATTTTGGATACCGAAGGCCTGCAGCGGTTGGTCAACAACACATCCCATTGCCACTGAGCCCTAGACTCAAATACTGAACAGGTCGTTCGGGGCTGTCAGCGGTTCACTTCTGCAGAGGGCAGGCCCAGCAGCGTGGTCAAAGCGCTGGACAACATGGCCAAAGCCCAGAAAGCGAAAAAGGCCAGCGTGTAGATCGCTTGCCTGGACAGGTCCAGGTCTTGCCCGAACCAATGCAAGTCTTGCGGATCGACAAAAGCGAACACCAGCATTTCCAAAAGGCCCGCAACCAAAAAGGCCGGCCATGCGATCCACATCCAGCGTTGAGCGTGCATCGGGTCTCCTTTTGGCATCAGGGTTTGGTGGGCTCAGCAGCAGGCGCTTGCAGCGCAGCGGGCAACTCGCCCGTGGCCGCATGGTTGCGCCCCTGCATGGCCGGAACGTGGGTGATGCCCTGGCGCTCTTGCATGGCGGTGCGCGGCGTGTCTTGAAGCACCGGGTCCGGGTTGGTCACGGCAATGTAGAGCGTGGTAAATCCAGCCACCACCACTATGGCGGGGCCGCCAAAAACCATCCACACCAAGCCAAAACGCCACCAAGGTTGCCCCTCTTTGCGCGCTTTTAGAACGTTGTCCATCATGGTTATCTTTCAAAAATGGGGTCTCTCAGCGAGGGACCAGGAACACGGTTTTTTCGCTCAGCTGGCCGACCGATTGGCCGTTGGGCGAGCGCGATTCGATGCGGAAATGGATCGGGTGCGACCCGGCTGCGGCCGCATCATAGGGCAGTTGCAAACGCACTGACACCCAGCGCGATTCGGTGGCGGCCACTTGAACGTCCGTATCGCTGGACAAGCTCAGGCCCGGCAAGCCATCGACCTGCAGATGGAACATCAGGTCCTCTTCCGCCGCGTTCATGATTTGCAATCGGTACACGTTTTCAATCTTGCCGCCTGCCACGATACGGGCCATGGTGGTGCGGTCGCGCACGATGTCCACCTTGAACGGTTCGCGCAACCACAAAGACACGCCAACGCCAATGATGATGGCCCACAGCACAGCGGTGTAAACCAACACACGAGGGCGGAAAATGTGGCGCACGGTTTGCGCCCAACTCCAGCCCTTGTCCATGGCATTTTGCGTCGAAAACTTGATCAGGCCGCGCTCGTAACCGACCTTGTCCATCACGTTGTCGCACACATCCACACAGGCCCCGCAGCCAATGCACTCGTACTGCAAGCCCTTGCGGATGTCGATACCGGTAGGGCACACCTGCACGCACAAGGTGCAGTCCACACAAGCGCCCAGCCCTAAGGCTTTGGGATCCGCCTTCTTGGAGCGGGCACCCCGCGGCTCACCACGCGCTTCGTCGTAGGTGACGATCAGGGTGTCCTTGTCGAACATGGCGCTCTGAAAACGCGCATAGGGGCACATGTATTTGCACACCTGCTCGCGCATGAAGCCCGCGT
>CAJBLW010000116.1 GCA_903953985.1 uncultured Burkholderiales bacterium | reverse complement strand
CTGGCCATCCACTGGCCCCAGGTGCTGTTGGCCAGGATCATGGCCTCGGCCACCATCAAATCGAGCGGCGCACCGCGTTTGCGGGTGCCGATCAGCACGGTCTCGTCTCCCGCAGGCGGCGTGTCGTTGTTGCCCCGCTCGAGCTTGAAGCTGTAGTCCGGTCGGTTGAAATTTTCGGGCTTGCCGCGCACCACTTCGCGCCGCGCTTTCAAGGTCTGGGCCAGACGCCAATAAAACGCCAGCGTGGCGCGGCTGACCGGCACATCGGCATGGTCGCTCTGGTCTTCGCCCTCCAGCCATTCACGGGTGATGCGTTCGTCCAACTGGTCGTGGCGCAAGTTGACCAAAATTGGCACGCGCTCCAGACGAGTGACAGCGCTTTGCACCTCCAGCGTGTCTTCGCTGAAGCTCACATACAAGGACACCGCCGGGCAGTCACGCCCTTCGATCAGGGTGTAGGCCTGCACCACGCTGTCGGGCAGCATGGTGATTTTGTAGCCGGGCATGTAAACGGTGGACAGGCGGGCGCGGCCGAGCAAGTCCACCGGTCCGCCAGGGCTCAGCGCCAGCCCAGGCGCAGCAATATGGATGCCCACGGTGACCGTGCCCGTCCCCAGTCCTTGCAGAGACAGGGCGTCGTCGATTTCGGTGGTGTGCGAGTCGTCAATCGAAAACGCCTGCACCGGGGCCAGCGGCAAGTCGTCTGTGATGGCAGGCGCTAGCAATGGGGGAAAGCCCGTGCCCTTGGGGAACAGGTCAAACAAAAACCGTTGCCAATGGAAATCCCAAGGCGAAGCGATGGCCCCAGCGTTTTGCAACAAGTCCAAAGGCGCCGTCTGGCTGCTTTTGCTGGCCTCGACCACAGCCTTGTACTCGGCGGTGTTTTTGTCGGGTCGAAACAGGATTTTGTACAGCTGCTCGCGAATCGGCTCGGGGCAAGTGCCCGCCACCAGATCGGCCGACCAAGCCTCGATTTGGACCTGGATCTGCTTTTTCTTCTCGATGGCCAGCAAAGCCTGCTGAACGATGTCGGCCGGGGCTTTGCGAAAGCGCCCTTTGGCACCGCCCCGGCGGAAGTAATGCGGCGCTTCATGCAAGCGCAACAAGGCCGCCACCTGCTCGGTGGTGCTGGCGTTGTTGCTGAAATAGTCTTTGGCCAAGTCTCCAAAGCCGAACTCCTCGTCCGAGGCGCATTCGTAGGCCAGCTCCAACTCGATGGTCTGGCTCAGCACCCCAGCCTCGGCCAGCAAGGCGACCGGGGCCGGTTTGTCGAACCTGAGCAGCATGTGGGCCGATTTGACCTTGACCCGTTTGCCGGAGTCCAGTTCGACCTGCGCTGAAGCCTCGGCTTCAGCCATGATCCGTCCGGCCATGAATTTGCCGGCATCTTCAAATAATACGTACATGGCTTGATTTTCCCATGCCGCCCAACCATTCGGCCGGGCGGGCTTCACGCCAGCTGCAGAAATTCAAGGATTTGCGGCAAGTGCTCGGCAAAATCGCTCAGGGCGTGGTCGCTGCCCTCGATCAGCTGCACCTGCCCGGCCTCGTGGCGGGCCAGCATTTCGCGCCAGTCCAGCAACTCGTCCCCCTTGGCGATCAAGGTCAGCGTGGCAGCCTGAGTTGGCAAGGGCTTACTTTCAAGAACTTTGAGCTCTTGCACATAAGCAGGTTCAAAAAAGATGCTTTGTGATGGGTCTTGCCAGACCGGGTGTTCGCCGATGTAGCGCGCCAGATCACGAGAGGGTCGCACGGCCGGATTGATCAGCACAGCAGGAACACCCCAGTGAGCCGACAGCCAAGCGGCATAAAAACCACCGAGCGAAGAGCCCATGACCGCCATCTGCCCGCGGGGCCACGCGGCTGTACCGTGCAGCAGCAGGTCAATCGCTTGCGCGGGAGAAGCAGGCAACTGCGGACACCACCAGGTGACACTGGGGTGGCGATCTTGCACACACTTGGCCATGATTTGGGCCTTGGCCGACTGAGGCGACGACCTGAAGCCGTGAAGGTAGAGCAAATGGGTGGTGGGCACGGGGATTCAGATTTCGATTTTGGAGCCCAGCTCGACCACCGAATTCGTAGGCAGATTCAAAAATGCGGCCGCGCCGCTGGCGTTGTGGTGCATGTTGGCAAACAATTTTTCGCGCCAAGTGGCCATGCCCCCGCCGATCGTGGGGATCACGATGTCCCGCGACAGGAAATAACTGGTCGTCATGGGATCGAGCTTGTAGCCGTCGTCCTCAATCACGGCCAGAGCCGATGGCAAATCGGGGTTGTCTTTGAACCCATAGTTGACAACGACTTGCCAGCAGTCATGCCCCAGCGGTGTCACATCCAGACGTTGGTCGACGTCGATGCGGGGGACCTCGTGGCTGCGCACGGTGACAAACAGGTTGCGCTCATGCAAAACCTTGTTGTGCTTGAGGTTGTGCAGCAAGGCGTTGGGGACGTTGCCAGATTCAGCCGTCAGAAACACGGCCGTGCCTTCCACCCGTGCTGGCGGCGAAATGAACACCGCCTCCAGAAAATCCGTCAGGCGCAAAGCATCCGCGCGCAAGGAGTCATTGAGCAAGCGCCGTCCCTCATGCCAGGTGAGCATCAGTGTGAACACCGCCACGCCGATGAGCAGCGGGAACCAGCCGCCGTCGAGCAACTTGAGCATGTTGGAGGCCCAAAAAGCCAGATCGACCACAAAGAAAAAGCCGGTGGCACCTATGCACAGCGCCAATGGCAGCTTCCAAGCGTAGCGGATCACAAAGAAGGTGAGCACGGTGGTGATCAGCATGTCGGTGCACACCGCAATGCCATAGGCTGCCGCCAGGTTGCTCGACGACTTGAACATGACCACGGCCAGTACGATGGCGACAAACAAGCCCCAGTTGACGAAAGGCATGTAGATTTGCCCGGTGTCGGTCTCGCTGGTGTGCTGCACTTCCAGTCGGGGCAGATAACCCAGCTGAATGACCTGCTTGGTCACGCTGAAAGCGCCAGTAATCAAGGCTTGCGAGGCGATGACCGTGGCCATGGTGGCCAGACCCACCAAGGGCACCAAGGCCCAGTCGGGTGCCATCATGTAAAACGGGTTTTTCACGGCTTCAGGATTGGACAGTAACAATGCGCCTTGGCCAAAATAGTTCAAGGTCAGGCAAGGCATGACCACACTGAACCAGGCCAGGCGGATCGGTTTTTTACCGAAGTGGCCCATATCGGCATACAGGGCTTCACCACCGGTCACGCACAGGACCACCGCGCCCAAAATGATGAAGGTGATGCCCGGCTCGTTCCACATAAAGCCCAGCGCGTAATGTGGGCTGATGGCCAGCAAGATCTCAGGGCGCTGCACGATGTGCGACACGCCCAAGACCGCGATGGCGAAGAACCACACCAGCGTGATGGGGCCAAAAAATTTGCCAATACCCGCTGTGCCTCGCTTTTGCACCCAAAACAGCAGGAACAAGATCACCAAGGTCAGTGGGATCACTGCCTTTTTGAAGGTCGGCGAGATGATCTCAAGACCTTCAACAGCGGACAACACAGAAATAGCGGGGGTGATCACTCCGTCGCCATAAAACAAGCAGGTGCCAAAGATACCGACCAGCAATAAAACCTTGCGGGTGCGAGGGCGGTCTTTCACCGATTGCGAAGCCAGCGCCAACATGGCCACCAGACCGCCTTCGCCATGGTTGTCGGCGCGCAGCACCAAGACCACGTACTTGACCGACACGATGGTGGTCAGGGTCCAGAAAAAGATGGAGAGAATGCCGTAGACGTTGTCAGGCGTGAATGGCACATGGCCAGAGCCAAACACCTCCTTCATCGCGTAAAGCACGCTGGTGCCGATGTCGCCATAAACCACGCCAATGGCGCCCAAGGTCAAGGCGGCGAGAGAAGATTTGGTTGAGGACACAAAAAATGGCCTGACCCTGGGTCAGGCTCTTAGTCTTGAAGTTCGCTATTTTGCGCCCGTTCAAGCAGGCATGTCACCGAATTTGGCGACAATTTGTTGCGGTGCAACAAATTCAGTCGTACACCTCGGCCTCGGGGTCGGTGGCTTCCAGCTCGTAACTGGCCGCCAGCATGGCCAGGCGACCGATCACGCCGTACATGTAAAAGCGGTTGGGCACGCTGGCACCGGGTTTGACGCCGGGCTGGGGCAGGTGCGGCGTATCGGCAAAGGCCAAGGGCACAAAGCTGGCCCCCGGGGCATTCAGGTTCTCGTCCACGCCGCGCTCAGCATGCACCCGGTAAAAACCACCCACCACATAGCGGTCCATCATGTAAACCACCGGTTCGGCCACGGCGTCATTGATGCGCTCATTGGTCAGCACGCCTTCCTGGATGATCACGTCATTCACCGTCTGGCCGTCCTTGATGACGTTCATCTTGTTGCGGGTTTTGCGGTTCAGGACGTCCAAGTCCGCCACATCGCGCACCGTCATGATGCCCATGCCATAGGTGCCGTTGTCGGCTTTGACCACCACAAACGGCTTTTCGTTGATGCCGTATTCCTTGTATTTGCGCTTGATTTTGGTCAGTAATGCATCCACATTGCTGCGCAGGCAATCCATGCCGGTGCCTTCGGCAAAGTTCACATCGCCACATTGGCTGAACATCGGGTTGATCAGCCACGGATCAATGCCCAACAATTTGCCAAAACGCTTGGCCACTTCTTCGTAACTCTGAAAATGCTTGGTTTTGCGGCGTACGCTCCAGCCTGCATGCAGGGGCGGCAGCAAAAATTGCTCGTGCAATTCTTCCAGAATGCCCGGGGCCCCGGCCGACAGGTCGTTGTTGAGCAAGATGGTGCAGGGGTCAAAGTCTTTCAGACCCAAGCGGTGCTGAGTGCGCACCACCGGCTCCAGCGTCACACTTTCACCATTGGGCAGCTCAATGACCGTGGCTTCCTTGATTTCAGGGTTGATCGAGCCAAGGCGCACGTTCAGGCCGGCCATGTGAAAGATGCGTTGCAGCTGAACCACGTTGGCCAAATAGAAAGTGTTGCGCGTGTGGTTCTCGGGAATGATCAGAAGGTTTTTGGCCTCAGGGCAGATCTTTTCGATGGCCGCTTGCGCAGCCTGCACGGCCAAAGGCAGCATTTCAGGCGTCAAGTTGTTCCAGCCACCGGGGTAGAGGTTGGTGTCCACCGGGGCCAGCTTGAAACCGGCGTTGCGGATGTCCACCGAGGTATAAAACGGCGGGGTGTGCTCCATCCACTCCAGGCGGAACCAGCGTTCAATCGCGGGCATGGAGTCGAGGATGCGTTGCTCCAGCTCATTGATGGGGCCGGTCAGGGCGGTGACGAGATGGGGAACCATGGGCATCCTTTATCGGGCAAAAACGGGGCAAAACAGAAAAATCATATGGGGCCGGTCGGTGTCATTGCAAGCGCATAACGGACACTGTGTAACCAGGCGAAGTACATGTGCACTTAAGTTGCGGCACTCAACCGCGCACCTCGCCCTCGCCCAGCACCACGTACTTGAGTGAGGTCAGGCCTTCGATGCCGACCGGCCCACGAGCGTGGAACTTGTCGGTACTGATGCCGATTTCTGCACCCAGCCCGTACTCAAAGCCGTCCGCAAAGCGGGTGCTGGTGTTGACCATGACGCTGGCCGAGTCGACCTCTCGCAAAAAGCGCTGGGCGTGCATGTGATCGCGCGTCAGGATGGCATCGGTGTGGTGGCTGCTGTAATGGTTGATGTGAGCAATCGCCTCATCCACGCCTTCGACCACCTTGATGCTGATGATGGGAGCGAGGTATTCCTCGAACCAGTCCTGCTCGGTGGCATCCTTGAGTGTGGCTTTGGCCACCTGGCTCAAAATGGCCTTGGCCTTTGGACAGCATCGCATCTCAACGCCTTTGGCCGCGTACACCGCACCGATTTTGGGCAGGAATTCGGCCGCCACACCCCGCGCCACCAACAGGCTTTCGCTGGCGTTGCAGGGACTGTACTTTTGCGTTTTGGCGTTGTCGGCCACTTTCACGGCCATGTCGATGTCGCACGGCTCGTCCACGTAGGTGTGGCAATTGCCGTCCAAGTGCTTGATGACGGGCACTTTGGCTTCGGCGCTGATGCGCTCGATCAGGCCTTTGCCACCACGCGGGATGACAACGTCCACGTACTGCGGCATGGTGATCAGTTGCCCCACCGCAGCGCGGTCGGTGGTTTGCACCAGCTGCACGGCATCGACCGGCAGGCCGCTCTCGGTCAGGGCTTCCTGTACCAAACGGGCCAGAGCCTTGTTCGAATCAATCGCCTCAGAGCCGCCGCGCAGGATACAGGCGTTGCCACTTTTGATGGACAGGCTGGCCGCTTCAATGGTCACGTTGGGACGGCTCTCGAAAATCATGCCAAAAACGCCAATCGGCACCCGCATCTGGCCCACGCGGATGCCACTGGGCACCTGCTTCATGCCCAGAATTTCGCCAATCACATCGGGCATGGCGGCCAGTTGCTCGCAGCCCTGAGCGCAGGTTTCCAGCACTTGCGGGCTGAGTTTGAGGCGATCCACCATGGGCTCGGCCAGCCCGGCGGCACGGGCGCGGTTCAGGTCTTTGGCGTTGTCGGCTTGCAAAGCTTGGGTGTTCTCGCGCAACAAGGCGGCCAGGCGACGCAAAGCCCTGTTTTTGGTGGCCGCAGAGGCCTTGGCCATCAGCGCAGACGCTTTTTTGGCCTGTTGGCCCAAGGCCTGCATGTGTTCAGCGGTGTTCAGTTCGGTCATGGGTCCATTTTCGCAGAAGCCAAAGACGCTTTGGCCCCATCCTGCGATGTCCATAGTGGGTCACTGGCCGCGGGCAACTCTAGCGCACGATGCAAAAGCGTGAAAAGCGCACGGCCAGGCGCTGCAGCGCCTGCCAAGGGTCGGTGGGCCAGTCGGGCACTTTGAGCCCTTTGACGATGCCGTCTACCTGATGAGCAGCCTGGAGTAAGCCGTTCAAGCGGACTTCGCTCATGCGCGGCAGCACGCGCTCGAACAAGCGTTCACGCGGGCCCCAGACGCGCTGTTCGCGCAGCGCCATGGGCAGGGGTTTGCCAGCAGCCATGGCGTCTTTCACACGTTTCATGGCACGGATGTCTTCCGCGAGGGTGTAGTGCACCAGCACAGCCGCTTCGCCCTCGGCCTGCAAGCCGTCGAGCATGCGCTGCACCCTGGCCACCTGGCCCGACAAGACCGATTCGGACAGCTTGAACACATCGTAGCGGGCCACGTTGACCACGGCCAACTCGACCTGCGCCTGGCTGAGTTCGCCCGCAGGGTAAAGCAGACCCAGATTCTGGATTTCCTGGTGTGCGGCCAGCAAATTGCCCTCAACCCGGTCGGCAAAAAACTGCAGCGTGCGCTGGCCCTGTTCTCCTGCTGCCACGTTTTGGCCCTGCAGTTG
>CAJBLW010000115.1 GCA_903953985.1 uncultured Burkholderiales bacterium | reverse complement strand
GGCAGGGGTTGATGCGCATCAGGTGCTCAAGCGCACAGACTCAGCTTTTGGCTTTCATGCGCGACATCATCAAATCCATATTGGCTTTGCGGTCCGCATTGACTTTTTGCATGTGGGGGCGTTCGCCCATCATTTTGAGGTACTCACGCGCTGGCAACTCGGCCAAAAAGTCTTTGCCGTAAACCAGCTTGGTGGCACCCGATATCAGGGGCAGGTGCGTGACGGCTGAGCAGTCGGCCAGCGTCAGGCTGTCGCCCGCGATGAAGGGCGAGAACTTGGCCAACTTGGCAAACGCGGCGACGTTCTTTTCCAGTTGCGCAGCGGTTTTTTCTTTCACCGAGTCGCTCACCTTGCCGCCAAAAAAGGCTTCGGGGTACAGATTGCGTGCGACCAGCTCAAGATGCAAGTCCAAAAACAGCGCCAATTCGCGCACTTTGGCGGCGGCAAAAGGGTCGGCAGGGATCAAGGGGTTTTGCGGATACTTTTGCTCGATGTATTCCAGCATCACGGCCGACTCGCACATCGCGCCATCGGGTGTCTTGAGGTAGGGCACTTTGCCCAAGGGGCTGGCTGAAGCGTCGGTGGCACCCACCCACGCCAGTTCTTCTTCAAAGGGCACGCCCTTTTCGAGCAGGGCGAATTTGACTTTGTTGTGGTAATTGCTGGCTGCGAAGCCGCAGAGTGTGAGCATGGTGAACTCCGGTCGGTTTTGAAAAACCAAAGATTAGCCGAAGCTGCTGCACCCGTGCGTCACCAAGATGCCTCTGAACCGGGGTTCAAGACGGTCCCCAAAAACTTCACCTCTCTCGGATCCCATGTGTTGGGGTGGCTGAGCCTTCGGTGCCATAATCCTCGCCATGTTCAGCCTGCAATCCCTGCGAAACGCCAACCGTCTCACCCGCTTTTTACTGGTGTGGTTGGTGTTGTTTGTTGGGTCGGCGGTGGCTTCGCCGTTGGTCAAGCCGGAAGCCGTGCACCTGGTTTGCAGCGCCATCGGTGGCGTGAAACTGGTGCAGTTCGACGCTGCAGGTGCCGACGCAGATGCGGCGGCACACACCGCGCTCGACTGCCCCGCCTGCCTGCCCTTGATCGCGCCCCCTGTGGCCGACGTGTTCGCTCCCTTGCCAACGGGCCATTTGTCCCACGTCTTGCAGCCCCTGCCAGCGGCTCGGCTGGCCAGTTTGCTGGGCCAGCCCTGGCAAGCCCGCGCCCCACCTTTCTTTTTGGCCTGAAACACCGCCCCCTGAAACGATTGGGGGCCGAGTCGGTTTCGGCGTATTCCTGTGTCTTTGCACCCCGCTCCATGGGGTTTGCCGTGAGCCCTGTCTGTGCCTCTTCATCTGTTCGATAACCACCAGGAGTGATCCATGTCCCGTTCCGCTTTGTCTGTGTCTGCCCTTTTTCTGGCATTGACCGTCTCCCTGTCAGCCCAAGCCCAAGTCACCGTAAAAGACGCCTGGGTGCGCGCCACCGTGCCCCAGCAAAAGGCCACTGGAGCCTTCATGCAATTGCAGTCGGCACAAGACGCCAAACTGCTGTCGGCCCAGTCGCCAGTGGCCGGGGTGGTCGAGGTGCATGAGATGAGCATGGACGGCGGTGTCATGAAGATGCGCGCCGTGCCCAGCTTGGCCTTGCCTGCAGGCAAAGCGGTTGAGCTCAAGCCCGGTGGTTACCACGTCATGCTGATGGACCTGAAGGCCCAAGTCAAAGATGGCGACACCGTGCCCGTGACACTGGTGGTGGAAGGGAAAGACGGCAAGCGCCAGTTGGTGGAGCTGAAAGTGCCCGCCCGCACCGCCGCAGCATCGGCCATGAACCATGGCGCAGGCCAGATGCACAAGCATTGATCGGTCTGAACGTTAGCCACTGACCCGCCCATGGACACGAACATGACCCCCACCATGACACAGCTGCGCCGCCTGGCTCGCTTTGTGCTGGCTTGGTATGTGTTGTTTGTGGGTGTTTCGGTTTTGGCCTCAACCCTGCAGCCCAAAACCATGGAAGTGGTCTGCTCCAGCATGGGCATCATGAAATTGGTGGTGCAGGGCGAGGGCAATGACAGCGCATTGCCCGTCAGCATGGACTGCCCACTTTGCGCCCACGCGACGCCCACCCTGCCGCCGCCCACGGTGGCCGATCTGGCCCATGTCCCCGATGCCCGCTCGCACATCGTGCAGCGTCTGCCAGAGGCCGTGCTGATCGCACGCACGGCCCCGCCGTTGCCCTCTCGCGGGCCGCCTGTTTTCAATTGATCCACCCCACCGAACGCTGAACACCCATGGGTAGTCAGCGTCTGTTGTTGCTCTTTGTCTGACCGACCGATCGAATGAAAACTTATCATGAAAAATCCCTTCTCTCTTTCTTCTTTGTCATTGGCCGTGTTTGGCCTGTTGGCCAGTTTGAGCGCCGCAGCCGTGGCCCAAACCGCGCCTGCGTTGGACACCATCGTGGTGTCGGGCTCGCGCTC
>CAJBLW010000114.1 GCA_903953985.1 uncultured Burkholderiales bacterium | reverse complement strand
TTGTTGACGTCGCCGGCAGCGTACTCGTCAGCGGTGTCGTGGTAGCCAGGATCGGTCGGATTTTTGTCCTTGTCGGTGACGTAAGGGCCTTTGATACCGGCAAAGGCCGAGATGTTGCGCCCACCCAGCACCAGGGCCTCGACGCCCACGATGCCCATGGGCATGGCAATGCCCGCAATGTAAATCTCAGCGTCGTTCATGGTGCGGCGCTGCAAGGTGATGCCACCTTCTAAGGCCAACACGCCCGCCACGTTGATGCGCGCATAGCCAATGGAGGCCGTCAGCATGTCTTCTTTGAAGTCCAGCACCATAGGGCGATTGGGGTTGCCCGTGTTGATGGACATGCCTTGGGACTTGCCGCCATCGGTGAAGTCCAAGATCATGCCGTCCTGGTCGCTCTGGTTGAGCTCGAACAGCACGTCTTCGAAGGAGAATTCCAGTTCTTTGGGCAAACCCACCATGGCGATTTGCTTGCCGGTGGCACGCATGGCCGTGAATTTGGTGCCCTCGGGCACCAAGATGGACTTGGGGTTGGTCAAGTCGGGCGCCTGGGTGGTCAGGATGCTCATCCCGAATTCCAGATCGTTCACCACAATGCCGATGGCGCTGGTGTTGATCGGGTCTGCCTTGTAGAGAACACCCCCTTCGATCACATCATGGTCGGTGACATAACCGTCGCGGTTGCTGTCCTGGATGTAGGGGCCGCCCACGCCAATGAAGGCCTGCACATTGCTGGCGCCAAACTCTATGGTATTGGTGCGCACGCCCTTGATGGTGCCAAAAATGCCGTACTCGACCGTGACCTCGCGCGAGCCGCCTTTGCGGAAGGCAAAGTCGCCCTGCACATAGACAAACTGCGAGAGCATCAGCGTGGCGTTTTTGATGCTCGCTTCGATGAAGGCGCCGCCCGCAAAGTCAATGTAAATCGGCTCGGCGCCCGTGGGCACGGCCAAGCCTTCGGGGCCAAAGCTCTTGACAAAGTCAATCGAAGGCTTGGTCTCTGGCGCGCTCTTCCAGCCGTCACTCCAGTTCATGCGCACTTCAATGTCTTGGCCAAAGAGCTGGAAGATGTCGCCGCCACCCGCCACCACAAACTCTTTGGCGGAGGCCTTGAGCGAGGTGAACTCGGGGAAGAGCTTGCCTACGGTGCCCGTGGGCTTCATGATGGCCAGGGCCACATCGATGTCGGCAATGGCCAGGCCAAACACGCCCTCTTGGTCGCGGATGGGGGTGGTCGACTTCCAGTCCGGGATGCCGTAACCCACAAACACGTTGGCATTGCTGATGCCCAGCAAGGTGGTTTCCACCTCCACATTGGAGACGGAGCGCCAGTCGCTGGAGATCCTGACGTCAGAGTACAAGCTCGCCGCCTCAAGCTGCAGGCCGGTGGACAGGAAGGTCAAGTCGCCCAACTTGGTGCCGGTGTCTATGGTGACCTTGCGCTTGGCGCCAGCCTCATAGGCAAACGAGCCTTGCACAAACACAAACTCGCTGATTTGCAAGGTCGCCAAGCCCACGTACACGCCAATGAGCGAGCTGTCGTAAGCAATGTCTATGGGGGTGCCGCCGGTGAGCACCGACAAACCCGTGGGGCCATAGGTGGACTTGAAGTCCACATAGGGCTTGACCCCTTGGTCTTTTTTCCACTCGTCGCCCTGATTGGCCGAGATGCGGACCTCTTCGCCTTGGATTTTGAGGAAATCAATGCCCACCAGGCCCACAAAGTCCACCGTCGCCGACAGCGCCCACATGTCGGGCACAACTTTGTCGGGGTCGCTGTAGAGCACCACGGCCAAGTCGA
This sequence comes from uncultured Burkholderiales bacterium, assembly GCA_903953985.1. GTDB lineage: Bacteria > Pseudomonadota > Gammaproteobacteria > Burkholderiales > Burkholderiaceae_C > Limnohabitans_A. The sequence continues at coordinate 142 of CAJBLW010000114.1, read as the reverse complement.
GGTTGTTCACCGCAAAGCCGATGGCGTCATCCGAGGGCGTGTCGTCCACCGTGATGCGACCGTCTTTGTTGCTGTCGACAAAGTACGGGCCCGAGCCCACAAACAGCATGGCATCCGAAAAGCCTATGGTCGTGGCCTTCAT
>CAJBLW010000113.1 GCA_903953985.1 uncultured Burkholderiales bacterium | reverse complement strand
GGTCAATCGGCACGGCAAACTTCTGGCCCAGGTGGGCGATCCGCATTGGTGGACCTATACCCGCTCTACCTTGAAAGCATTGCAAGCCCTGCCCTTTGTCAACGCCCAAGGCCACGAACGCGCAGGTTTTTCGCAGGCCGAAGTAGCCATGTTATGCGCTAGCCACAACGGTGAAGAAATGCATGTGCAAGCAGCCGAGTCCATGTTGGGTAAGGTGGGTCTTAACTACCGCGCCTTGCGTTGTGGCTGCCACGTTCCTGGACTGTTTACCTTGATGGATCAACAGCCGCCTGCCGACCTGAAGTACGATGAGCGCCACCACAATTGCAGCGGCAAGCACGCTGGATTTCTAGCCCATTGCGTGCAACAGGGCTGGTCTTTGGAGGACTACACCGAGCCGCATCACCCTTTGCAACAAGCCATTCGTGAGGCGGTAGCGCAGGCCGTAGGCATGGAAGTTGAAGATTTAAAAATGGGCATCGATGGCTGCTCGGCACCGAATTACGCCATTCCACTGTCCAAATTGGCCTACGGCTACGCCCGCCTGGCCAGTGGCGAGGCCGATGCGCAATACGGCGCAAGCTTTGCGCAACTGGCCACGGCCATGACAGAGTGCCCCGAATGGGTCAGCGGCACGGGTCGCAATGACTTGGCTTTTATGCAGGCGGGGCGGGGCGACTGGGTCAGCAAAATCGGCGCAGATGGCGTGCAAGTGGTCGCCAGCAAAAGCCGGGGCGAAGCCTTTGCCATCAAAATCATCGACGCGAACAAACCCGCCTTGTTCGCGGCCAGCGTAGAAGTGCTAGACCAACTCGGCTGGCTAGACGCTGCGCAACGGAGCCTGTTAGCCCCTTGGCGGGCCAGCACCTTGCACAACGCCAGAGGCACGCAAGTGGGCGCACGCACGCCGCTTTTTAAACTGTAAACGATTTAACTTCACGATCGCTGCGCGTAGCCCACATAGCGCAGACTTTGACGTAGCTAGGCTTGGACGTGCATGACGGCGGGAACCTGATGACGGCTCAGCAAGGTAGAGTTGCGCATGATCTTGTCAACGATCTTCACTATTCTCGTAACGCGGATGTTCAGCTTTCTTCCCCTAACATCAAACTCAGAATGAATTTGGACCTATTTACTTAGACATCTAACGTTGGAAAATTCAACATCATTTGGCTTTGGAATACGCTCGCTAGAGGATCAGGCTAGCTGATGCGGGCAGGTGCGGGGCCGAGTAACGCATCCAGCAAGGGACGGACCGGGTCAGATGGCAACGCGTTCCAGATCAGGTCAAGGGCCCGTTCTGTACCAGCAATACCAAGCAGTGGACGAGCGCTATCCCAAAATTTTCGGTGTAGCTCGGAGTCCGTGAGCGGCGCGTCCGGTTCGCCCGGAGCTTCTTGCGGCCCGGCCTTCAATATTTCTCCATCGAACAGCTGGACTGTGATTGCGGCGAGCCGGCGAGCCGGAAATTCAGCGTCAAGAGCCGGATCAATTCGGACTGAAGTCCGCTGCATGAGTCCAAGCGTAGCCTGGTCACCAAGGCCTGATGTGATTGTTGAAGCGTTGATTTCACCTGTGGCGAGTACGGCCGCAACGGGAAATACAAGGGAGTATTGCGCCTGCTCGGTGGTCACGGGCGGCTCCGCCGCCAGCCGTGCCGCGGCACCGAACGTTTCGATGGTGATAGCTTCGATGGATCTGCCAGCAATGGCACCCAAGAGCGAGGAAGCCGCAGCCACCGCAGGTTGGCTCCATCGGACAATTGGCCATGGCTTGAAGTAGAGCTCCCGCATGAACCACCGACTGCCGAGGTCCATCCAGACTACAGGCGCATTCAACACAAGTTCGGACGGGGCGCCAGTGAATCCGGCAGCTGCCAGAAGTACCGCGGTAACGCCTGTATGCGCGCCAAATGTCGCGCCATCCTTGAGCATTGTTGGATGTTCGACCAAGCGTCCCATAGGACAACGTGGGGCATAAAATTCCGCCGCGCCGAGCGCGTGGAGTGTGCGTTCTGCATCCAGCGCAAGTGCCCGTGCGCCAAGCGCAGCTACGCCGATCCCGTTCCATGAGCCAGAGCCCAGATAACTCTCCGCGAAATCCTTCTGTGCGATGCCAGCTCTTAACGAGACTTCGTAGCCGACTACAAAACGCATCATCAGTTCGGCAATATCGGGGGACGTTGCTCTTTCGTCCTCGAAAGCGAGAAGGGAGGGCAAGATGGCACAGCCGGCATGCCCCTTGGTGATACGCAGGCCGTCATGGGAATTGAAAGCATCAATGTTCGCTGCCCCAGCCATGGCGGCGGCCGAAAGAGATGTGCGTCGTCCGTCCATCATCAATCGGGCGCCATAGCGCCCCGGGCCATTCTCGATCGCAGCATGCTCTCTGACTATCATCCCATTCAATGTTGAAAACCCCGCCGCCGCACCTCCAGCCAGGTCGAGGAAACATCGACGAGCGATATGCTGCACGTCGGCAGGCACAGCGCTCCAGGTGAATGTTCTTACAAAGTCGACAATTGAAAGCATATAGGTATACCTGTTTCGAACCTCTAGCGCTCCCTCGTCGCTCGGCCACATGTATGGCAACCTGGATCGAGGATTTCCATCGGCGTCCCGAGGGGTGAAGTCCTGCTCCGCGCATCAATCATGGGTCAGGGGTCCCCAGTTCCAATGTCGATCCTCCGTTTGTCGACATAAGCCGTCAGTTCCTCGCGAACCGCGGCATCCAGTGCAGGTTCCTGGTACTCCTCAAGCGCACGCTGCCAAACGGCCGTAGCCCGCTCGGTGGCATCCTTGCCGCCGCCGACCTGCCAGCCTTCGTAGTTCTGCCAGTTGGATACGAGCGGCTGGTAGAAGGCATGTTCATAGCGGGCCATGGTGTGCTCCGAGGCGAAGAAGTGCCCGCCGGTGGGCACGCCCTTGATCGCCTCAAAACCCAACTCTTCTTCGTTCACTTCAATGGGTTTAAGGAATTCCATCATGTGCTGCAACATCTCCACGTCCAGCACCAGCTTCTCGAACGACGCGGTGAGCCCCCCTTCCAGCCAGCCCGCCGCGTGGTAGATCAGGTTGCCGTGACCAAGAACCGCGCCCCAAAGGGACATTTCAGTTTCGTACACCGCCTGTGCATCCGCCGCATTGGATGCGTTAGCGTTCGACGTGCGATAGGGTAGGCCGTAACGCCGCGCCAATTGCCCACTGGCGATATTTGCCTTGGTGTTCTCGGGTGTGCCGAAGGCTGGTGCGCCACTGCGCATGTCTACGTTCGATGTGAAAGATCCGTACATCACTGGGGTGCCTGGCCTAATCAATTGTGTCAGCACCACACCCAGCAAAGCCTCTGCGTTCTGCTGCGCTAGGGCTGCCGCCAGTGTGACTGGCGCCATTGCGCCCATCAACGTGAATGGTGTTATCACCACCGGCTGGCCATGCTCGGCCATAGCTATAAGCCCATCGGACATGCTGTCGTCGAAACGGCGTGGGCTGTTCACCGAGATGATGGTGATGACCCCAGGTGACTTCGCCATCGCCTCGAGTGATATGCCGCGCGCGATTGCCATCATCCGAATGCCATCCATTGCCCTGCCGGTTCCGATCGCCGTGCAATGGTACGAGAGGTCGGAATACGCAAGGTTGGCGAAGTAGGTGTCCAGGTGCCGGGAGTTAGCCGCAAGCTCCACGGGCGCGCAAACCTGGTTGCCGATCAGGTGGATCGCATTGAAGTGGTGCGCGAGCCGGATGAAATCACAATAGTCGGCATAGTTCCCGGGGCGTCGTCCGCGCACGCGGTCATGCACGTTTGGCGGGCCTGCCACCAGACCGAAGTTGAGGTGGTTGCCACCGATGGTGAGTTGCTTCTGCGGGTTGCGCGAATTAAGGGTGAACGTGGACGGCGCAGTGCGCAGAGCCTTCTCCACCAACGCGCGGTCCAGCCGCACGTTCATGGTCTTGAAGTCCACGTCGGCCCCGGCAGTCTTGAAAATTTCCAACGCTCTCGGCGACATCACTTCGACGCCGAGCTCTTCAAGGATACGCAGAGACGTGAGGTGAATCGATTCGATCTGATCTACCGACAACAGCTCCATGGGCGGATATGGGTTGACCACCGATTGCCAAGGTAATTGCGGCAGCGGCGCGTTACCGGAACGCCGAGCTCTTCCACCTTCGCGTCGTCGTGTGTGTTCCATCGCAGCATTCTTTCTTCATGTTTCGTAGGCTTGCAGAACTTCTGCATGCAGGTTCCGGCACTGCCGTTCCGTCGCATGAGGACTCTATTCGCCATCCTAGGCATAGCCATCACAGTAGGTAACTCGCAAACGGACGAATACTATGCGCCATACGACATCGGACGAATGTGTTTTCTATAATGCCATCCATGAATACGCCCCTTCCGACCGCTAACACAGGCTTAGGCACGACATTCGCTGTACCCACGGTTGTCAGCATGGTGATGTTCCCGTCGTTCTCTATGATGTCGCTGGCCTCCGCCACAGAGCCTCTGCGAGCCGCTAACCTCCTTTCCGGAACAACGCTGTATTCTTGGCCCGTCGTGTCTTTAGACTCACGCGACCTAATATCGAGCAGCGGATTTCGCCTAGCAGCCGACCACCACGACCTCGCGTTACCACCCTCTGACCTGACGCTTGTGATCGCAAGCCTCGACTTTGATCGCTTGTTACAGCCACAGTTGCTGGAGCGCTTGTCACGCCTCGCACAGTCCAGCAGAGCCATTGGCGGGGTGAGCCACGGCAGTATCGTGCTAGCCCATGCTGGGCTGCTGGACGGGTACCGCTGCACAAGCCACTGGGACCGCTTGCGCGAGCTGCAGGAATGCCGCCCGCAGGTGCAGACGACGCGGGAGGTGTACTGCATCGACCGTGACCGCTGGACGTCCAGCGGCGGAACCGCCGCCATGGACATGATGCTTGCGTTGATCCGCGCTCAGCACGGCCAGGCACTGGCGCTTAGCGTGGCTAACAACTTCATCCATAGCCGTACGCGCCTTTCTGGCGAAACTCAACCTATGGAAGTGCGCTGGCGTTATGGCGTAAGAGATCGGCGCCTGATCAAGGCGATAGGCTACATGGAACAATCAGTTGAGTCACCCTTAGCGCTGGCTAAAGTCGCTGCCCTTGCCGGGCTGTCCACGCGCCAGTTGCAGCGACTGTTCCTTTCTGAAATGACGCGCACGCCGGAACAGTTCTACATCGACATGCGTCTGCGCGTCGCCAATGATCTGCTGTCCCAAACCGACGATGCGATCGGGGACATTGCGCTTCAGTGCGGATTCGCCAATCCGTCGCATTTTGCCCGGTCGTTTCGGGCAACTTTCGGACACAGCCCTAGTGATGTGCGGCGCACTCCCAGCACTGGTCCGGACAACATCGGCTGAGTATTTGGATCCTATTCCAGCGCTACTGAGCTACTTTATCGGGTCTTTTGAGTGCATATCGCTGCCCTCAAATAGACGTCGCATTGCGCATATTTTTTGTCCGTTTTAGAGTCATCTAAAGGGAGAGCCTCTCATAGTATTAATGCGTCATGGTGCACTTTCGGCATCATACTAAGGAGGCACATGGACACACTTGCCTACATCGCCAAAAACCTGCCGATGATTGGAATGCGGGCGATGGAACACCTATCCATCGTCGTTGTGGCGGTTGTGTTGGCGATTGCTTGCGGGATGGCGCTTGGAGTCTTCATCGCTCGCCGTCCGCGCCTAGCCCCCGTAGTGCTGTCGGGCGGGTCGATCATGATCACCGTGCCCTCGATTGCGCTTTTCGGTATGCTGATTCCCCTGCTCTCTATCATTGGGCAGGGCATCGGCTGGCTGCCTGCCGTGATCGCCGTGTACATCTATTCAATGGTTCCGATCGTGCGCAACACCTACACCGCTTTGGTGGGGCTGGACCCAGCGCTGAGGGATGCTGCCATTGGCATGGGCATGAACCCTTCGCAGCGTCTGTGGCGCGTTGAGTTGCCAAAAGCTATGCCAATCATCATGGCCGGCGTGCGGATTGCGGTCGTGATGAACATCGGCGTTACCGCCATTGCCGCCTATATTGGAGCCGGGGGGCTGGGTACCTTCATCAGCCGTGGTATCACGCAGACTGACATTCGGCAATTGCTCACCGGCGCCATCGCCGTGAGCCTGCTGGCGATTGCCTCTGACTTCGGTCTAGGGCTGGTGCAAAAACGCCTGACTCCACTTGGTCTGGCGCAACTCGACACTCCATGATCACACTGGAAAATCTGTCCAAAGTCTACGGTGCACCCGGCACAGATGCGGCTGTTGACGACGTCAGCCTGACGATTGGCAGCGGCGAAATCTGCG
>CAJBLW010000112.1 GCA_903953985.1 uncultured Burkholderiales bacterium | reverse complement strand
TGGCGACTACCCCGAATGGTTTGTGGGTTTGAACATCGAGCTTGGAGCCTTTGGCAACCGCAAAGCCGAGTCGCAGATGGTGGCCCAGGCCAGGCGGGTGGAGCAGTCGGACACCGAAATTTCTGCCATCCGCCAAGCCTTTCTCAACGACAGGCAGGCCAAGCTGATGGCCCGTGACCAGCTGCTGCGCGAGACCGCCTTGACGCAGCAGGAAGTTCAAACCCGCCAGGCCTTGCTGGACGACGAGCGCCAGCGTTTTAACGCCGGGCTGGGCCTGCTGGGCAATTTGCTGCAAGCCGAACAAGACCTGCTGGAGTCGCGCATACGTGCGGCTGACGCCCAGGGCCGCCTGGAAACCGCCCGACTGGCCCTGCTGTTGGCTGACGGCACCTTGCTGTCGGCCTACGGGATAGACACCCCCTTGCCCTCATTGCCATGAACCTTTTGTTTTCTCCTCGCGCTTGGTTTAATTCCGCGCTGCTTCCTCTTGTGCTCAATGTGGCCATGTCGGTGCAAGCCACTGAATTGGTGGGCCTGGCCTTTCCGGTCAGCGACGTACAGGTCAGTGCCGCGGTGGCTGGGCTGGTGCAGCGCATCAGCGTGAGGCCTGGCCATGCGGTCAAGCCCGGCGATGTGCTGCTCGAACTCGACAGCGCCTCCCAACAGGTGGAGCTGCGCCGACGTGCCGTGCTGCTGGACGACGACAGCGAGCTGCAAACCGCCCGTGCGCGGCTGGCTGCACTCGCCGACCTGCTGCAAATGACAGAGCTGGTGGCCAGCAAAAGCCAGTCGGTGTCCAGGGAGGAGCTGATCAAGGCGCGCATTGAAAAGGTGTCGGCCGAGGGTCGGCTGCTGCAGCTGGTGGCGCAAAAAGCCCGCGAGCGCGTGGAGCACGAGCAGGCTGAACTGGAGTTGCAGCAGCGCACTGTGCGCGCGCCCATGGCGGGCGTTGTGGTGGACGTGCCCGTGGATGTGGGCGAGTGGGCCAAGCCGGGCGACGTGATGGTGAGATTGGCCGATGTTTCGCAGGTGGAGCTGCGGCTGAACCTGCCGCAAGCAGCCGCGGCGAGTTTTCGTGTGGGCGGCCGCGTAGTTGCCCGTTTTGAGGCTGGTGCCACCCAGGTGCAAGCGACGGGCTTGGTGAACTTTGTCTCTCCCTTGGCCGACAGCGCCAGCGGTCTGGTGGACGTTCGCATTCGCTTTGCCAACCCCAATGGCCGCATTCGGCCCGGAGCCAAGGCCGTGATTCGCGGCGTGGCCGCCTCGTCATGAGTCCAGAGTCTGCCACCCATGAATGAGCAAAACAATGGCGCAACTGTGCGCCCCCGCCAGCCCGCAGAGCTGATTGACGCACTTCTGAAGCTGCTGGCCGCGTCCCGCCAGCCCGACTTTTACGCCCAATACACCGACTTGTTGCAAGCCCTGTGCCACACCGAGGCCGCCATGGTGGTGGACGCCTCGGGACTGGACACGGGGGCGCCGGCTGAGCAGGCCCCGCGCTTGGGCTTTGCCGGATCGTCCGATGACCTGCAGGCCCTGGCCGCGCAGTTCACCACCGCCCGCTGGCAGGCCAGTGGGGCCCAAGGCTACAGCCACGAGCTTTACCGCAAAAACGACGGCCTGGGTGCTGTTCTGCTGCTGGTGCGCCTGCTTGACGTGGCGCCCCGCGCTTTGCTGCTGAGCTTGCCCGAGCGCGACCGGGCCCACCTCAAAGAGGCCTTGGTGCGGGCCCTGTTGGTCAAAGACCTGCGCCCCTCGGCGCTCCAGATGCATGCCGTCGCCACCGTGTCCGACCAACCCGCACCCAGCGCCTTGCTCGACATGCTGGGCCTGGCCACCGAGGTGTTGCAAGCCCCACGCTTTGGCGCGGCAGCGCTGACCTTGGTCAATGGTGCGGTGCGCACCCTGGGCCTGCGCCAGGCGGTGCTGTGCTGGCGGGTGGCAGGCGTTGCCCAGGTGCTGGCCATCAGCCACATTGACAAGTTTGAAAAAACCTCGCGCTTGGTCTCTGCCTTGGAGGCTGCAGCCACTGAGGTGCTGTCCACCGACCAGGTGATTTCTTTGGGTCAACATC
>CAJBLW010000111.1 GCA_903953985.1 uncultured Burkholderiales bacterium | reverse complement strand
CCGGGTCTGGTGGTGGGCTTTGGTTTTTCGGGGCACGGCTTCAAACTGTCTCCTGCCGTGGGCCGCGTGTTGGCCCAACAAGCCTTGGGGCTGCCCACCGATGTGCCCTTGGCTCCTTATGCGCTGGAGCGCTTCAGAACCGGGCAATTGCTGCATGGCCGTTATGGATCGGGGGCTGTGGCCTGAGTGAACCCCGTGAAGTCTTCGTGTCAGCGAGAATCAGGCCTTTTGGGCCACTGACCCGGATGACTTCATGAACCTGTTCAACCGTCGCCAATCCCTTTCACTGTTGGGTGCCGCTGTGCTGGCGCCCTGTGTTTTGCCCGTCTTGGCCCAGGGGACCGTGCCTTCGACCAAGGCCTGGCCCGACACCTTGCGTGCTGCCCGTGGCCAGACGGTCTATTTCAATGCCTGGGCGGGCAGCGAGCGAATCAACGCCTACTTGCAATGGGCCGCAGGAGAGTTGCAGCGTGAGTTTGGCGTCAAGCTGCAGCACGTCAAGATCAGCGACGCGGCCGATGTCGTCAAGCGCGTGCGCGCCGAAAAGCAAGCCGGACGCAAAGACACCGAAGGCACGGTGGACCTCATCTGGATCAACGGCGAAAACTTTGCCGCCATGAAACGCGATGCTTTGTTGTCTGCGCCCTTTGCCCAAACGCTGCCTAACTTCCAGTGGGTGGACACGACTGGCAAGCCCACCACGCTGGTGGACTTTTCGGTACCCACCGATGGGCTGGAATCGCCCTGGGGCATGGCGCAGCTCACGTTTTTTGCCGATGCCAAACGCCTGCCCCAATTGCCGCAAAGCATGAATGAGCTGCTGGCCTTGGCCCGCAGCCAGCCGGGGCGCATCACCTACCCGCGCCCGCCCGAGTTCCATGGCACCACCTTCATCAAGCAGGCCCTGATCGAGCATGCGCTTGACGTTAAAGCGCTGGCCCAGCCCGTGACGCCAGCCGCACTGGAAGCACAAGCCGCGCCGCTGTGGCGCTTTCTGGATGCGCTGCACCCGCACCTGTGGCGCGGTGGCAAGCAGTTCCCACAAAACTCTGCCGCGCAGCGACAAATGATGGCCGACGGTGAGCTGTTGCTGGCCCTCACTTTCAACCCCAACGAAGCGGCCAACGAAATCGCCACCAAGCGCCTGAGCGCCACGGTACAAAGCTGGCAATTTGCCAAGGGCACCATTGGCAACACCCACTTTGTGGCCATCCCGTACAACGCACCCAGCAAAGCGGGCGCGCAAGTGGTAGCCAACTTTTTGCTATCGCCCGTCGCGCAAGCACGCAAGGCAGACATCGACGTTTGGGGCGACCCGACGGTGCTCGATGTGACGCGTTTGCCCGCTGCTGATCGTGCACGCTTTGCATCGGCAACGCGCCCCGGGCAACTGACGCAAAGCGCCCCCGCACTGCCCGAGCCCCATGCCTCATGGGTCGACGCACTCGAAAAAGAATGGACACGCCGTTACGGCGTGTGACATGCCTGCCGTGAAGGTGCTTGGACCTTTGCTGCTGGCGTTGTTCGCTGCCCTGCCCATCGGCGCAGCGCTGTGGGCTGTGGGCGCGCAAATGCTCGATGCCGCCGCCTGGCAAGCCCTGTGGGCCGACCCGCAAACTTGGCGCGCCTGGGGCATGACGCTGTGGACCGGGCTGGCTTCGACCGCGTTGGCGTGGATCACGGTGGCGCATGTGCTGGCCAGCGGTTTCATCCGCCAGCAACTGGGGCGCTGGCTGTCGCATCTGCCGGCTTTGCTGGCCACGCCGCACGCGGCCATGGCCATCGGGCTGGTGCTGTGGCTCTCGCCCAGCGGCTGGGCGCTGCGGCTGGTGTCGCCAAGCCTCACCGGCTTTGACGCACCGCCGCCCTGGTTCACCACGCAAGACCCGTGGGGTATGGGGTTGATCCTCGCGCTGTGGCTCAAAGAGGTGCCGTTTTTGCTGTGGGTGGCCGCCACCCAAATGCAGCGCGAAGACCTGCGCCGCCGCTGGCAAGCCGAATACGCGTTGGCCCAAACCCTGGGCCGCGCCCCCGCACAAGCCTTTGCACAAATCATCTGGCCGCAACTGACCCCGCGCCTGCGCTGGCCGCTGCTCGCGGTGCTGGCCTATGGCCTCACGGTGGTCGACATGGCCCTCATCATCGGCCCCGCCACGCCGCCCACCTTGGCAGTACTGGCCTGGCAATGGCTGAGCGATGCCGACCTGCTCACGCAATCACAAGGCGTGGCGGCAGCGGGGTGGCTGACGGGCACGGTGATGGTGGCGAGCGTGTTGATGGTGGTGGGTTTTCGAGTGGTCTCAGCATTGCGGAAATTCGCGAGCAGGGGCTCGCTCCCACAGAGTCAAGCGACTGATCGGGTGGGTTTGCTCCAACAGAAAACCCCAACATGGGTTCTGTATTTTTGTAGGAGGCTACCCCTGCAGCCGAATGCCATGTGGACCACCCTCCTCACCACCTACGCCGCCGTCGGGTTCGCGCTGACCGTGGGCAGCATCTCAGGCGAGTGGCCTGTCCCCCAACTGTGGCCCGAGTAGTGGAAGCTGGGCGCCTGGCAAGAAGTGGCCAGCAGCGCGCACACCTT
>CAJBLW010000110.1 GCA_903953985.1 uncultured Burkholderiales bacterium | reverse complement strand
TGTACTGGAATTCCGATTCCACCAACCTGCCTGGCCCTTACTACGCCTGGTATCTGCGCAACACCTATTTGGAAAACAACTTGGTCAAGCCTGGGAAAGCGACCGTGTGTGGGCAAAAAATCGATTTGCGTCAGGTTGATATCCCGGTGTACATCTATGGCTCACGCGAAGACCACATCGTGCCTATCGGTGGTGCCTATGCGTCCACCCAAGCTTTACCCGGTAAAAAACGCTTCGTTATGGGTGCGTCGGGACATATTGCCGGTGTGATCAACCCGCCGGCCAAGAACAAGCGCAGCCATTGGATTCGTGCCGACGGCAAGGTGCCAAAAACCCATGCCGAATGGCTGCAAGGTGCCGTGGAGCACCCTGGTAGCTGGTGGACCGATTGGTCGCTCTGGCTCAAAGGCAATGCAGGCAAGCAAATTGCTGCGCCCAAGACCTATGGCAAGGGTAAATACAAAGCCACACAACCTGCGCCTGGCAGTTATGTGAAGGTCAAGGCCTAGTCATTGTTTCACCCCCTCAATTTCAAGTACAACTCTGGAGAAAAAAATGGAAGATATCGTCATCGTCGCAGCCGCCCGTACCGCTGTTGGTAAATTTGGTGGAACTTTGGCAAAAACCCCGGCCACAGACCTGGGTGCGGCTGTCATCAAAAGCCTGTTGGAGCGCACCAAGCTGGGTGCAGACCAAATCGGTGAAGTTATTTTGGGTCAGGTGCTGGCCGCAGGTGTCGGACAAAACCCAGCACGCCAATCGCTGATCAAGAGCGGCTTGGCCAAAGAAACCCCCGCACTCACCATCAACGCCGTGTGCGGCTCCGGCCTCAAGGCCGTGATGCTGGCGGCACAGTCTGTGGCCTATGGCGACAGCGACATCGTGATTGCCGGTGGCCAGGAAAACATGAGCCTGTCGCCCCACGTGCTGCAAGGTTCGCGTGACGGCCAGCGCATGGGCGACTGGAAGATGATCGACTCCATGATCGTTGACGGTCTGTGGGACGTGTACAACCAGTACCACATGGGCATCACCGCCGAGAACGTGGCCAAGGCGTACAGCATTACCCGTGATATGCAAGATGCACTGGCGCTGGCCAGCCAGCAAAAAGCGGCTGCGGCACAGGATGCCGGCAAGTTTGTGGATGAAATTGTGCCGTTCAGCATCGCCCAGAAAAAAGGCGATCCGCTGGTGTTCTCCATGGACGAATTCATCAACCGCAAGTCCACCGCCGAAGTGTTGGCAGGTCTGCGCCCCGCGTTTGACAAGGCCGGTGGTGTGACTGCTGGCAATGCCTCTGGTCTGAACGACGGCGCTGCAGGCGTCATGGTCATGAAAGCCAGCAAGGCCGCTGCTTTGGGCCTGACGCCCATGGGCCGCATTGCCAGCTTTGCCACCAGTGGTCTGGACCCCGCCTTGATGGGCATGGGCCCAGTGTCCGCATCGCAAAAAGCATTGGCACGGGCCGGCTGGAACGCGCAAGACCTGGACCTGCTGGAAATCAACGAAGCGTTTGCGGCACAAGCCTGTGCGGTCAATCAGCAAATGGGGTGGGACACCTCTAAAGTCAACGTAAACGGCGGCGCTATTGCCATTGGTCACCCCATTGGTGCGTCAGGTTGCCGTATTTTGGTCACGCTGTTGCATGAAATGCAGCGCCGTAATGCCAAAAAAGGCATCGCCAGCCTGTGTATTGGTGGCGGTATGGGGGTTGCCCTAACCATTGAGCGCTGATTTGGCGTTCACAATGACAAGCAATAACTGATTTCAACAACGAGAAAGAGGACATCATCATGAGTCAAAAAGTAGCGTACGTCACCGGTGGCATGGGCGGCATTGGTACCGCCATCTGCCAGCGCCTGCACACCGAAGGTTTCAAGGTCATCGCAGGCTGCGGCCCCACGCGCGACCACGCCAAGTGGATTGGTGAACAAGCCGCCCTGGGCTACACCTTCTATGCCTCTGCAGGCAATGTGGGCGACTGGGACTCGACGGTGGAAGCATTCACCAAAACCAAGGCCGAGCACGGCACGGTTGACCTGCTGGTGAACAACGCGGGCATCACCCGCGACCGCATGTTCCTGAAAATGTCACGCGAAGACTGGGACTCGGTGATCGAGACCAACCTCAACTCCATGTTCAACGTCACCAAACAGGTGGTGGGTGACATGGTTGAAAAAGGCTGGGGCCGCATCATCAACATCTCGTCGGTCAACGGTGAAAAAGGCCAGGCTGGTCAGACCAACTACTCGGCCGCCAAAGCCGGTATGCACGGCTTCACCATGGCTTTGGCCCAAGAGCTGGCCAACAAAGGTGTGACCGTGAACACCGTCAGCCCGGGCTATATTGGCACCGACATGGTGAACGCCATTCGTGAAGACGTGCTGGCCAAGATCGTGGCCACCATTCCGGTCAAACGCCTGGGCAAGCCCAGCGAGATCGCCTCCGTCATTGCCTGGTTGGCGTCAGAAGAAGGTGGTTACTCCACCGGTGCTGACTTCTCCGTCAACGGTGGTTTGCACATGGGTTGAGGTTCTCCCTCGGTCCGCTTTCAGACCTTCCAAAAACCCGTCACACCCTGGCGGGTTTTTTTATGCGGCGTCCGGCGAGTACGCACCCCTGCAAGGACCAGGCCGCAGCGTCTGATCCCCTCTAGAATCAGCGCTTTCCACAGCGCCTGCGCCCAAACCCCACCCCCCATGAAAACCTACGACCTTTACGCCATTGGCAACGCCCTGGTAGACGCCGAGTACGAAGTCACCGACAGCCATTTGCAAACCATGGGGGTGGATAAGCGCCACATGACGCTGATTGATCACGTGCGCAAGGCCGAATTGTTGGGCCATGTGGACACACTGCATGTGCGTCGCAGCGGTGGCGGCTCTGCGGGCAATACGGTGGTGGCGCTGTCCCAATTGGGCGGCCGGGCCTTTTACTCCTGCCGCGTAGCCGACGACGAGCTGGGCCATTTTTACAAGCAGGATCTGCTGGACAACGGGGTAGACACCAACCTGAGCCACGCGCCTTTGCACGCCGGCCAGACCGGCAGTTGCATGGTGATGGTGACGCCGGACGCCGAGCGCAGCATGAGCACTTTTCTGGGCGCTACGGCAGACCTGGACCATACCGCCTTGCATGCGCAGGATATTGCGCGGGCCAAGGTCTATTACATGGAAGGCTACCTGGCCGCCTCGCCCAGCGGCTTGCAGGCTGCGCTGCAAGGGCGCCAGATGGCCAAAGACGCGGGTGTGGCGCTGGCCACCACACTGAGCGATGTGAGCATGATCAACTTTTGCCGCCC
>CAJBLW010000109.1 GCA_903953985.1 uncultured Burkholderiales bacterium | reverse complement strand
GGCGCAAGATTTTTACTTCGGCCCCGAGATCGAGCGCTGGTTGGGTGAAGGTCGCTTGTCCAGCTTGCAGACAGTGTTCTCGCGTGTGCCCCAAGGGGGCGGTTATGTGCAGGACGCCCTGCGCCGCGATGCGGAGCGCGTGTGCCACTTGGTCAGCCAAGGCGCCATCGTGCGGGTCTGCGGCAGCCGCGCCATGGCGCAGGGCGTGGCCGATGCGCTTGACGTTTTGCTTGCACCCCTGCAGCTCAGCGTCGCCAAGCTGAAATCCATGGAACGCTATGCCGAAGATGTCTTCTGAATCGGTTGCGCTGGTTCAACGCATCACCCTGAACGGCCCGACCATGGGCACCCGCTGGTCGGCCACGCTGGATGCCGACGACAGCCTGGATGTGACGGCCTTGCAGCATGACCTGGCCGCTGCGGTCAATCAGGTGGACCTGCAGATGTCGCCCTGGAAGCCGGACAGTGACCTCATGCGCATGAACCGAGCGCCGGTGGACGTTTGGGTCGATCTGCCCGCCGAAATACTGGAGGTCTTGGCCTGTGCGCTGGAGGTCCACCAACAGAGCGCTGGGGCCTTTGACCCGTGCGTTGGGGGGCTGGTCAATGCCTGGGGTTTTGGTGCGCACAGCGATGCGCCCGACGCGCACGCCATTCGCATCGCACGCCAAGCCCAGCCGCCTGCTGCTCACGCCTGTCTGGAGCTGGACAGAGCCGCAGGCCGGGTTCGCAAGCGGCTGCCCTTGCAGCTTGACCTGTGCGGCATTGCCAAGGGCTACGCGGTGGATCGCATGGCCCAAGTGTTGCAAAAACATGGCGTTCGGCATGCATTGGCAGCGCTGGACGGTGAACTGCGCGCCGTGGGTGGTCAATTCAGCGGCGTACCCTGGTCCGTGGCCCTTGAAAACCCCGAGCTTGAACGCCGTGCGGTGCGCGGCGTGATCGAGTTGGAGGATCTCGCGGTGGCCACCTCGGGCGACTACCGCCGTTATCTGGAGCTTGGCGGGGCGCGCCTTGCGCACACCATGGACCCGCGCCGCTGGGCGCCGGTGAACAATGGTGTGGCATCGGTCACCGTGCTGGCACGGACGTGCATGCAGGCCGATGCTTGGGCCACGGCCTTGCTGGTGGCAGGCCCCGGCGAAGGCCTTGCCATGGCACAGCGCATGGGGATGGATGTGTTGTTCTTGCTACGCCAAGCCACAGGGTTGATCGAGGTGGGCTTAGGTCGATTGGGCAGAGCCTGACATTGAAGAAAGAGTCTATTCTCCAAAAATGCACGATGGATTTTCTGCAAGAAGTATCAAATATATACACAGACTTTTAGGCCGTCGTCTCGAGGTGAACAGGCCAATGGATCGTGTTTCCACCTCAGAATCCTGACATGCCCGGGTAAACCTGCACTTGTCACTTGTAACCAAATGGTTATGATGGTTTTGAAAGGCACCTCAGCCCATGAAGTGCCCCAGACTGGAGACAGCACCATGGCCATTGAAACCCCGGGTTACGCGTCCCAACACGCTGCGCTGGCAGCGCTGTCGTCGCGCTACGTCCAGGTCGACGAGCTGCCGTGGCAGGCCACCCGTTTCCCGGGCATCCACATCAAAGTGCTGATGGAAGACGCCGCCACAGGGCTGCAAACCGTGCTCACCCGCATGGCCCCGGGGGCCACCCTCACCGATCACGAACATGTCGAGCTCGAACAAAGCTGGGTGCTCGAAGGCAGCCTGGTGGACCTCGAAGGCGAGGTCACAGCAGGCAACTACGTCTGGCGCCCTGCGGGCAGCCGTCATTCGGCCAGCGCCCCCAACGGCGCACTGGTGCTGGGTTTTTTCCTCAAGCCCAACCGTTTTTACTGAGCGCTCTACAGAACCTCACTCCTGGAAAAGAACTTATGAAATTTGGAGACTTCGTCAAGGTCAAATCCTTGTCCAGCCCGCAAGGCTTCAAGGAAAACCTGGCGCGACTGGGTTTGCCCATGCCCTGCGATGACGAGCTGGAATCGGGTGACACCGCCGCCATGGCGCAGCCCCTGACGGTTTCCGGACTCACGGTCGGCAACCGCTATGCGATCCACCCCATGGAAGGCTGGGACGGTCTGGCCGACGGCTCCCCCTCTGACAACACCCGCCGTCGCTGGAGCCTGTTTGGCCGGTCCGGCGCCAAAATGATCTGGGGCGGCGAAGCGGTGGCGGTGCGCCACGATGGCCGCGCCAACCCCAAACAATTGGTCATGAGCGCACAAACGCAATCGGGCATTGCACAACTGCGTGAAGGCCTGGTTCAGGCCCACCGCGACAGCATGGGCAGCGACAAAGACTTGGTCATTGGCTTGCAGCTGACGCACTCGGGCCGTTTTTGCAAACCCAACCTCGAAACCCGCATGGAGCCCCGGGTGCTTTACAAGCACCCGCTGCTCGATGGCCGATTTGGCCCCAAGGAAAACATCGTCGTCATGTCGGACGGCGACATTCGCCAGCTGATCGACGACTATGTGGTGGCGGCCAAGCGCGCCTGGGACTGTGGTTTTCAGTTCGTCGACCTCAAACACTGCCACGGTTATTTGGGCCATGAATTCCTGTCGGCCAAAACGCGTGATGGCGACTTTGGTGGCTCCCTGCACAACCGCACCCGCTTCATCCGCGAACTGGCGCAAGGCATCCGCGCCGAAGTGCCAGGCATGGCACTGGGTGTGCGCTTGTCGGCGGTGGATTTTTTGCCCTACAAGGCCGACCCGAGCCTGTCTGACGACGAATCCCTGGGCCCGGGCATTCCGGTCGATTACGCCAACGCCCTGCCCTACCGCTATGGCTTTGGCGTCAACGAATCCAACCCGCTGCTCTACGCCCTGGACGAAACGGCGCAGTTCCTCAAGGTGCTCGAATCGCTGGACATTGCCATGGTCAACGTGACCGTGGGCAGCCCGTATTACACGCCCCACGTCACCCGCCCGGCGCTGTACCCGCCTTCAGACGGCTACCAGCCCCCGGAAGACCCCTTGGTGGGGGTCATGCGCCATCTGGAGATCGTGCGCGACCTCAAGAAAATGTTCCCTGCCATGGCCTTTGTCGGCAGCGGCTACACCTACTTGCAAGAGTTCCTGCCGCACGTGGCCCAAGCCGTGGTCAAGCAAGGCTGGACCGACTTTGTCGGCCTGGGCCGCATGGTGCTGGCCTACCCCGAGTTGCCCGCCGACGTGTTGGCCGGTCGGGCCATGCAGCGCAAACGCCTGTGCCGCACCTTCAGCGACTGCACCACCGCGCCACGCAATGGCTTGGTCTCGGGCTGCTATCCGCTGGACACCCATTACAAAAAGTCACCGCAAATGGCCGTGCTCACCCAAATCAAAAAAGCCGCCAAATTGTCCTGATCGCACCACTGCCATGGCCGCCCGCCCCACCAAGACCACCACACGCAACCCCGAGGACAGCCGCGAGCGCATCTTGCAAGCGGCCCGCCAAGAGTTTGCCGCGCTCGGCTTGGGCGGCGCACGGGTGGACCGCATCTCACAGCAAGCGGGCATCAACAAGCGGATGCTCTACCACTACTTTGGCAACAAGGACGACCTCTTTGGCGCCGTGCTGGAAGCCAACTACGCCCACAAGCGCGCATCTGAGCAAGCCATGCGCCTGGAAAACGAAGAGCCGCGTGAAGCCATCCGCAAACTGGTGACGCTGACCTGGAATTACTACATCGATCACCCCGAGTTCATGAACCTGCTCAACAGTGCCAACTTGCACCAAGCCCGGCATGTTCAGGCATCTTCCACCGTCAAGAAGATGCGCAACCCGTTCATCCACATGATCGGCAACATTCTGGACAATGGCGTTAAAGCGGGCGTGTTCAAGCCCGGGGTCGATCCGGTGCAGCTGTACATCTCCATTGCAGGACTGTCCTACTTTTACCTGTCCAACCAACACACCCTGTCGGCCATTTTTGGGCGCAAATTGCTCAGTGCCCCCGCCAAAACCAAACGCCTGGACCACATGGTGGACATGGTGCGGTCTTACCTGGAACACGACGCATGAACCTGCCGCTTGAATTCACCGACGAAGCGCACCTGGAAGACGTCATGAGCACGCCCTCGCCCGCGCTGGTGCACAGCCTGGCCCAGCTGCAAGGCGACATCCTTATCCTGGGGGTGGCGGGCAAAATGGGCCCCACGCTGGCGCGCATGGCCAAGCGGGCAGCACCCCACAAACGCGTGATCGGGGTGGCGCGGTTTTCTAATCCGCAACTGCAAAGCAGCCTGAGCGCGCAGGGCGTTGAATGCATTCAGGCCGACCTGTTGTCGGCTGAGGCTCTGGCCGCCTTGCCGGATGTGCCCAATGTGGGGTTCATGGC
>CAJBLW010000108.1 GCA_903953985.1 uncultured Burkholderiales bacterium | reverse complement strand
GCCCTCTGGGGCTGACCTGGCCGAGCCGGCCTGCTCCTCGATATATACCCACAACTGGACGCTCAACATGGAAACAACCGCGACATCCGCACCCAGCGCCGAGATGGCCCTCAATGCCCGGGTCATCGACTTCACATCCAAAGTCAACGGCCGTGCCTACCGGCTTTTTGTCTCCATCCCCACGCGGCGGCCGCCGCCGCCGGAAGGCCATGCAGTCGTTTACCTGATCGACGGCAACCTGCACTTCGGCATCGCGGTCGACACAGCCCGTATCCAGGCCTGCTGGCCGGACGTGATCGACCCTGTCGTGGTTGGCATCGGCTACCCCACCGACAGCGTCAGCACCGCGCTGGACCTGCGCATGATCGACCTGACGACGCCGATCTCCGAAGAGCGTTTGCAGAAGGGTTTCATTGCGAAGATGCCCCGGCCGTCCGAAGGTTGGGGCGGCATGGACAACTACTTTCGCGTGATCGAGGAAGAGGTCAAGCCGCGTGTCGAGGCCATGGTGGCCATCAACCAGCAGGACCAGGTGCTGATGGGTCATTCGCTGGGCGGCCTCACCACCTTGCATGCGCTATTCCGGCACACCGCGATGTTCCAGCAGTTCGTGGCCATCAGCCCATCCATTTGGTACAACGACCGTGCAGTGTTGGCACACGAGACCGCCTTCAGTGACCGAGTCCGGTCGGGCCAAGTCAAAGCGCGTGCGCTGATCACGGTGGGCGCGCTGGAGTCCACGTTTCGCTTTGTCCCTGGCCTGCCCGCCACCGAGCAAGACTTTCGCGACATGAACGAAGAATGCCGCATGGTGCCTAACACGGTCGAACTCGGGGCCAGGCTCGCAGCGCTCGCGTCGCCCGGCTTGCATGTGGAGACCGTGGTCCACGAGGGCGACGACCACAACATGGTGCCGCCCGCAGGCATCGCGCGCGGGGTGCGCTTCGCTTTTCGGCGATAGCCGACCTGCTGCCGCAATCCGACTGACGAGAGGTCTGAATGAGCAAGTCGCCTGCCTACGACGCCCTGGTGGCACACCACCGACGCGTGCATGACCTGGAGCATCTGCAGGCCATCGCCACCTGGGACCGCATGACCCACATGCCGCCCGCGGGCGGGCCAGCTCGCGCGGCCGCGCAGGCGGCTTTGACCGTGTTGATCAAGCAGTTGCAGGCCGATCCCACCCTCGCCCAGCAGTTCGAAGCCGCTGCTCACGAGCCCTTGCTGGGCGATGCGGCGTTGAACTTCGCGCGCATGCGCCAGGCGCGCCGCATCGAAGCCGCGATTCCGGCGACCCTGGCCGAGCGCCGTGAACTCGTCAGCGGTGCGGCCATGCAGGCCTGGGGCCGCGCCCGGCAGGACGACAACTGGGACAACTTTGCCGCCGCCTGGGCACCGGTGGTGGCCGTGACGCGCGAATCGGCCGCGCGGCTGGGCGATGCCTTGGGTCTGCAGCCCATGGACGCCTTGCTGGAGCGTTGGGAGCCGGGCCTGCGCATGGCCCGGGTGAACGCCTTATTTGGGCAAGTTCAGGGCTGGCTGCCGCCGCTTGTGGAACAGGCCTTGGTTGCGCAAGCCAACTCGCCGCCGCCGTTGGAGCCTGTCGGCCCCTTTCCGGCCGCAGCGCAAAAACGGCTGTGCGAACAGGTGATGGCCTTGCTGGGCTTCGACTTCGATGCCGGCCGCCTGGACACCACGCAGCACCCTTTCACCGGTGGTGTGCCTGAAGACGTGCGCATGGCCACGCGTTTCGACGAGACCAATTTCCTGCCCGGCCTGATCGGCACGATCCACGAAACGGGACATTCGCGCTACCAACAGAACCTGCCACGGGCTTGGCTGGGCCAGCCGCTGGCAGGGCCCCACTCGGCCGCACTGCATGAAGGCCAGGCTTTGATCTTCGAGCGCCAACTGGCACCAGAGCCCGCCTTCTGCCAGTTGCTGACGCCACTGCTGCGCCAGGCCTTCGGTTCGCAACCCGCGTTCGAGCCTGACAACCTGGCGCGGCTGCTGAAACGCATCCGGCCCGGCCCCATCCGCGTAGCGGCCGACGAGTTGACTTACCCACTGCATGTCATCATGCGTGTGCAGATTGAGCAGGCGCTGGTCGAAGGCCAAATCGAGGTCGACGACGTGCCCGCATGGTGGAACGAGCACCTTCAGCGGCTGCTGGGCGTGGACCCACCAGCGCCGTTCAGCCAGGGCCCCTTGCAAGACCCGCACTGGGTGCAAGGCATGTTCGGCTACTTCCCGGCCTATCTTCTGGGCGCCATGGTGGCGGCGCAGTGCTTCGCTGCCTTGCGCCGTGACGTGCCCGACCTGCAAGCCCAGGGGGCGCTCGGCAACTGGCTGGCGCCGCGCATCTGGCAGCAAGGTGCACGCCACGATCTGGACGCCATGATGCAGCACGCCACCGGTGAACCCCTGTCGGACAACGCACTACGTACACAACTGGAGCAACGCCATGGCCGTTCAAACTGAGGCCGCCTTGACGCCGCCCGAAAGCAAGGCATCCGAACGGGCACCGACGGGCGCGTGGGTCAGCTTGCTGGTGCTGATCGCGCTGGGTCTGTACACCTACATGGACCGGCAAATCTTCGGATTGCAGGCCGAGCCCTTGCGCAAGGCACTGGGGCTGACAGACCTGCAGTTTGGCCTGTTGCAAGGGGTCAGCGTGGCCTTGTTCGCGGCCGTGGTCGGCTACCCCATTGCGTGGTTGTCCGACCGCTTTGACCGCCGCACGGTGTTGGCCGGCTGCATCGCCACCTGGAGTCTGGCCGTTGGCGCCTGCGGCCTGGCGCGCGACTTCAACGAACTGTTTGTCACCAGCGCCTTAGTGGGTGCCGCCGAGGCCGGCTTGCTGCCTATTGCCTATGCCTTGATTCCCGAGCTATTTCGCGGCGGCCAGCGGCAGCTGGCCAACTCCTTGTTCATCGTCACCGGACGCTTGGTGGTTGGCCTCGTCATCGCGATGTGCGGGTGGATGATCCACGCGATTGACCTCTGGCGGCCGTTGCTGCCCGACGTTCTGCAAGCCTTGCCGACCTGGCGGCTGGCCTTCTTTGCCACGGCGCTTCCGGGCATCCTGTTCGTGCCGATGATCCTGTTGCTGCCCATCAACAAGCGAGCGCTGGCTCTACCGCAGCCGGGCGCCCCGACAGCTGTGCAAGCCAAACAGCCGTCTGTCTGGCCGTTTTTGCGCAGCCAGCGCTTCTCGTTTGCCACCTTCATGTTGTCGGTGGGTTTGCTGGTGTTCGGCTTTGGCGCCACCGGCGCTTTCATCCCCGTGGTGGCCATGCGCCAGATGGGCGTGTCGTCGCTGGACCTGGGCAATGCGATGGGCATCGCCACGTTCGTGTCAGCGGGACTCGGGCTGTTGATTGCCAATGTGGGCATGAAGTTGCTGGCCCCGCGATTGGGCCCGATGTTGCCCGTGCGGGTTCTGGCCTTCGCTGCAGCAGCCAGCGGCGTTTTTGCCGCAACGCTTTACTTGGCGAGAACACCGGTGGAGCTGTTCACACTGATGGCCCTGCATCACACCTTCCTGATGGCCGGCACGATGGTGTTTCCGACGGCCCTGCAAGAGATGACCCCGGCGCCGCTGCGTGCGCGCCTTATCTCGCTGATCATCATGTTCAACATGGTCCTGGGTTCGCTCAGCCCGGCCGTCGTGGGTGCCATCTCCGACGCCCTGAAGCCGCGTCCTGACGGCCTGATGTTGGCGATGACGGCCACATCCACCACCGCCCTTTTGTTGGCCGCAGGATTGATGCTGCTCTGCGGCCGTGGCTATGTGCAGACCACACGCGCCGCGCGCGCCGTCGAGGCGTCCTGAACGTCTGGCGCAGCATGGTTCGGTCGATGCCAGGCGGAAGCAAGGCAGCCAGGTCAGATGGCCGCAACCAAACCATGTCCTGGAAAAAAACGGTACTGGGCGATGACGCAGCAGGCGTTCCGTCTGAACATCGTCAGAGCGCAGGTTTCAACTGAAGTCTTCGCCCCGCAAGCAAGAAACGGAGTCGATGCGCAAGACGGTCCCTCCAGATGTGGTGTCTACGGCTGCACCATCCGTGACACACCATGTGGCGTGGTCCATCTGTTCCGAGTAGTGCCCCGCCCTCTAGAGCAACTCGGCCGGGTCGATTTCGCCAAATGCCATGGCTTTGCCCGCCCGCAGCACCCGGGCGGTGACCAGGGCGTCTTGTCCTGAAAGAGGCTTCATGAAGCAGCTCGACATCTGAACGGTGCTGCAGGTCTTTAGCTTCAAACTTCAAAGGGTCTGACCCCTATACTGAGCATTCTGAATTTGACCTTCACCAAGCGCATCAGCGCCTCATGGGCAATTGAACACTTTCTCAACACCATGGCTTCTTCCATCCTTGTTCTCGGCGCTGGCATGGTCGGCACCTGTACCGCCCTGCATTTGCAACAGCGGGGCTTCGATGTGGTGCTGGTAGACCGGCGCGCACCGGGCCAAGAGACCTCGTTGGGCAACGCCGGCCTGATCCAGCGCGAGGCGGTCGAGCCCTATGCTTTTCCGCGTGAGGCTGGCTTTTTGCTCAATGCTGCCTTAGGGCGCGGGGCCGAGGTGCACTGGCATGCGCGGGGCCTGTGGCAGATGGCCGGATCGCTGTGGGCGTATTACAAAAACTCGCACCCCCAGCCCCATGCCCGCGCCGCCGAGGGTTACAGCCGCCTGATCGCCCACGCCACCGATGAGCACGACCTGTTGATCGCCGCTGCGGGTGCGCAGGATCTGGTGGCGCGTGAAGGTTTCCGTTTTGTGTACCGCACGGCCGAGGCCTTTGACAAGGCGGCGCAGCGGGCCGACCGTTTGCGCACCCGTTTGGGCGTGCGCTCGCAGGCCGAAAACACGGCCCGGCTGGCGCAGGCCGAGCCCGCCTTGCGCGTGCCATTGGCGGGGGCCTTGCATTGGCTGGACTCCTGGGCGGTGAACGATCCCGGCGCTTTGGTGCAGCGTTATGCAGAGCTGTTTGTGGCCCGTGGCGGACGCTTGTTGACGGGCGATGCCGCCAGCTTGCAGCCGCAAGGCGCGGGCTGGTCGGTGCAGACCACGGAGGGCCGTGTGGCGGCCCAGCAGGCGGTGCTGGCGCTGGGACCTTGGGCCGACGGCCTGATCCGCACACTGGGCTATCGGTTCCCGCTGTTCATCAAGCGTGGTTACCACCAGCACTACACCTCGCCCGCCCCATTGCGGCAGCCGGTGCTCGATGTCGAACGCGGCTATGTGCTGGCCCCCATGCAGCGCGGCCTGCGCTTGACGACGGGTGCTGAATTTGCGCCCATCGATGCCCCGCCCACCCCGGTGCAACTGGCCAAGGCCGAAGCGCTGGCGCGCGAGTTGGTGGATTTGGGCAAGCCTTTGCCCGAGCCGCCCTGGCTGGGCGCACGCCCCTGCACCGCCGACATGCTGCCCGTGATGGGGCCCGCGCCGCGCCACCGGGGCCTGTGGTTCAACTTTGGCCACGCGCACCAGGGCTTCACGCTGGGGCCAGTCGCCGGGCGGCTGCTGGCCGAGATGGTCAGTGCTGAAAACACCTTGCTGGACCCGGCACCATATCGACCGGCGCGGTTTGCTTGAAATGCCGTTGCGGGCACTGGCGCTGGCAAGCGCCTGTTTTGTCTAAAGTCTGGTGCTATCGCGCAGGACACAGCGGTGCGCCACGCGTCGCTTTAAACTGAAATCTTGTTTCACCGACCCGCAGGCATGGCATGAACCGTTTTTCACCGTCCACTCCCCGAATCCCCGGCATCCGGTTTGTACATTCGCCGGGTCCGACCCATGTGCCCGACGAGGTCATGCACGCCATGCAGCGGCCCATGACCGATTTGTCCGACCCCCGTGTGGCGGCCATGATCGCCGAATGTGAAAGCGGCATGAAGCGACTGCTGCACAGCCCAAACTCTGAGGTGTTCCTGTTTGCCAGCAACGGCCACGGCATGTGGGAGTCGGCAGCGGCCAACCTGGCGTCGCCGCAGCACACTTTGCTGCTGGCCGGTTCGGGCCATTTTTCAGACCAGTGGGCGATCCAGATCGAGGGGCTGGGCATCGCCTTGCAGCGGACACCCTACCAAGAGGGCCACCCCTTTGATGTGGCTGCGATCGAGCAAGCCCTGCGCGAAGACACAAGCCACCGCATCAGCGCGGTGATGGTGGTGCACACCGACACCGCCAGCGGCGTGACCAGCGACCTGGAGGCGGTGCGCCGCGCCATCGATGCGGCTTCGCACCCGGCGCTGTATGTGGTCGACGTGGTGGCTTCTCTGGCCGCCAGCCCGTTTGACATGGACGCCTTGGGCGTGGACGTGGCCCTGGGCAGCTCGCAAAAGGGTTTGATGATGCCGCCCGGCCTGGGCTTTGTGGCCGTGAAAGCCCAAGCCATGGCCTGGTCAGCGCAGCACGCTGACCCGCGTTTTTACTGGGACTGGCAACGCCGCCAGTCAACCAACCAGTCGGCCAAGTTTTGCGGCACACCGCCTCTGGCCCACATTGCTGGCTTGGAAACCGCCATCGCCTTGCTCGAAGCCGAGGGCTTGCCACAGGTCTGGGCGCGGCACCAGCGTTTGGCGGGTGCGGTGCACGCAGCGGTGGAGCGCTGGGCAGTGCCGGGGGCCATGCGGTTTCATGCCCGCTTGCCCGAGACACGCTCTGCCTCAGTCACCGCCATCGAGGTGGCACCCGGCATTGACCCCGAAGCCCTGCGCACCGTGGCCCGCGAGCGCTTTCAGGTGGCCATGGCCGGAGGCTTGGGGCCACTGGCTGGGCGGGTATTTCGCATTGGCCACTTGGGCGACATGAACGAGCCCATGATCTTGGGGGCGTTGGCCGGCATTGAAGCGGCCATGACGGTGCAAAAGATTCCTTTTGGCACCGATGGTGTCGCGGCGGCGGTGGCTTTTCTGGCCGCTCAGAGCGTGGCGGCATCAGTCTGAGACCAGTCCATCATGAAGCCTGCTGTCATACCCGGTAACTGGTCCGGTACCAAGACGTTGACCAGGCTGCGTGACGTGGTTTGCAGGTGAGCCGTGTCACGACGCCTTGACCACCGCGATGCCGCGCCAGTGACCGGTTGAGCGCTTGTCTTCGGGGCGGGCGTATTGAGTGGGCAGCAAGCGGTGCAGCAGCCAGGCTTCGCGCTGCTGCGCGGCCTGCACGTTGCGCAGCTTCACATGGCCAAAACCGCGCATCGACAGCGGCAAGGCCAGCAGGTCGAGCAGCGCTGGCCGTTGTGCGACCTCCAGCGTGGGCAGCAGGTTCACCAACAGCTCGCGCACGCGGCTTTCGTACTGTTCGATCAAGTCGCGCTCCATGCGCCGTTCGGCACTGCGACCAAACAGGTCGAGGGCCGTGCCGCGCAGGGCCTTGCCCTTGGCCAGCAGTTGCAGCGCAGGGCGCATCCAGCGGCCGCTCAGCTTGACTTTGCGCGGCGTTTGACCGGGCGCTGCTTTGAACAGCGCAGG
>CAJBLW010000107.1 GCA_903953985.1 uncultured Burkholderiales bacterium | reverse complement strand
CGCAGGCCGTCGGAAGAACCCAGAGCGATGGTACGGACGATGCCGTCGCCCAGCTGCTGCTGCACTTCCAGCGTCAAGGTGGAACCATCCATCTTCAGCGCGTCATAAATGCCGGGCATCTTGTCACGTGGAAATTCCACGTCCACGACGGCGCCAATACACTGAACAATTTTTCCCTGAACTTGGGAGTTAGCTTGAGCCATTTTTCGCTCCAAAAATAAAATCTTTAACGGTTACTCTTGACTGGGACTGCAGGGGTTTAAACCGCTGCAGCTCCGGCCACGATTTCGGACAACTCTTTGGTAATTGCTGCCTGGCGGGTTTTGTTGTAAATCAGCTTTAACTCGCCAATCACGCTGCCTGCGTTGTCGGTGGCCGCTTTCATGGCCACCATGCGCGCGGACTGCTCCGACGCCATGTTCTCAGCCACAGCCTGGTAGACCAGCGCTTCAACGTAGCGCATCAACAAATCATCGATCACGGACTGGGCATCGGGCTCGTAGAGGTAATCCCAGCCATGCTGGGTTCCGCTGGCGGCCGTTTGCGCGTGCATGTCATCTGCCGACAAAGGCAACAACTGCTGCACCACCGCCTCTTGCTTCATGGTGTTGATGAACTTGGTGTAGCACAGGTACACCGCGTTCACTTCACCCTTGGCATAGGCGTCGAGCAAAACCTTGACCGGGCCAATCAGCTTTTCCAGATGCGGCGTGTCACCCAACTGGGTCGCATGCGACACCACGGTAGCGCCCACCCGGTTCAGAAAACCCAGGCCCTTGTTGCCAATGGCAACAGCGCTCACGCCCATGCCGGCGGCTTGCAAGTCTTTCAACTTGCCAGTCACACCGCGCAGAACGTTGGTGTTCATGCCGCCGCACAGGCCCTTGTCCGTCGTGACCACGATAAAACCCGTGGTTTTGGCGTTGTTGGTCCGCATGAAAGCATGCGTGTACTCGGGATTGGCCTTGCCGAGGTTGGAGGCGATATTGCGAATCTTTTCGCTGTAAGGCCGGGCCGCACGCATCCGCTCTTGCGCCTTGCGCATTTTGGATGCGGCCACCATTTCCATGGCTGTGGTGATCTTGCGGGTGTTTTCCACCGACTTGATCTTGCCGCGTATTTCCTTACCTGCTGCCATTCGAGGCTCCTTGGTGCATCAGAGTCGGATTTAAGCGAAAGACTTCTTGAAGGCTGTGATTGCAGCGTTCAATTCGGCTTCGGCATCCTTGTCCATGGCCTTGTCGGCTTCGAGCTTGGCCAGCAGGGCTGCGTGCTTGTCTTTGAGATAAGCGTGCATGCCGTGTTCAAAGGCCAAAACCCTCTTGACTTCGATGTCGTCCATGAAACCCTTGTTCACCGAGAACAGCGTCGCACCCATCAAGCTGATGGAGAGTGGGCTGTACTGGGCTTGCTTGAGCAATTCGGTCACGCGGGCACCGCGGTCGAGCTGCTTGCGGGTCGCTTCGTCGAGGTCAGAGGCAAACTGGGCAAATGCAGCCAATTCGCGGTACT
>CAJBLW010000106.1 GCA_903953985.1 uncultured Burkholderiales bacterium | reverse complement strand
GTCGTAGCCTTCCCGCACCAGATCGACCACGCGGTCGGTCAGGTTGAAAGAGATTTGCACCTGTGGGTTGGCCTTGAGGAAGGCGCTCGCGTGCGGGGCCACATGCAAACGACCGAACGCCGCCGGTGCCGAAATAATCAGGTGGCCACTGGCCCGTTGGTGTTGCGAAGAAACAGCTTTTTCGGCATCTTCCCAGCGGGCCAGCAGCTGTCGGCATTCGTCCAGGTAGCTGGCACCCTGGTCGGTCAGCGTCAGGCGCCGCGTGGTGCGGATCACCAGTTGCGTGCCCAGACGTTCCTCTAGCGCGTCCAAGCGACGGCCCATCATGACCGGCGTCACGCCCTCGGCCAGAGCCGCAGCGGCCAGGCTGCCGTGGGCCATGGCTTGCACAAAGGCGTCGATTTCCTTGAAGCGGTCCATCTCAAGCTCCGTTTGATTCGGTACACGGAGTATCGAATGAAAGTACCTGCAATGCAATTCCCAAACCTCAGGTCGGTCCTTAGCATCGATCCGAGTTTGATTCAACTTTGTTAAAGGAACCACGATGACCCGGATGACCGCTGTCGAAGCCGCACTTTGCGTGATGGAAAAAGAAGGCATTTCCCAAGCCTTTGGTGTGCCGGGGGCGGCCATCAATCCCATGTATGCCGCACTGCGCAAGCGCGGGCAGATCGCCCATGTGCTGGCCCGGCACGTTGAAGGGGCATCGCACATGGCAGAGGGTTACACCCGGGCCCGAGCCGGTCAGATCGGCGTGTGCATTGGCACCTCGGGACCCGCTGGAACCGACATGATCACGGGTCTGTATTCGGCCATCGCCGACAGCATCCCGATCCTGTGCATCACCGGGCAAGCTCCCCGTGCGCGTTTGTACAAGGAAGATTTTCAGGCGGTGGACATCGAGAGCATTGCCAAGCCCGTGACCAAGTGGGCGGTGACCGTGCGCGAACCGGCCCAGGTGCCTTGGACTTTCCAGCAGGCCTTTCACCTCATGCGCTCGGGCCGTCCGGGTCCGGTGCTGATCGACTTGCCGATCGATGTGCAGCTGGCCGAGATCGAGTTCGACATCGACACCTACACCCCCCTGCCGGTGTACAAACCCGCCGCCAGCCTGGCCCAGATCAACAAAGCGCTGGACATGCTGATGAGTGCTGACAAGCCCCTGATCGTGGCGGGTGGCGGCATCATCAATGCCGATGCCAGTGACTTGCTGGTCGAGTTGGCCGAGATCATGGGCGTTCCGGTCATTCCCACGTTGATGGGCTGGGGCAGCATCCCCGATGACCACCCCTTGATGGCGGGTATGTGTGGCCTGCAAACCAGCCACCGTTACGGCAATGCGACCATGCTGGCCAGTGACTTTGTGCTGGGCATCGGCAACCGCTGGGCGAACCGGCACACGGGTTCGGTGGACGTTTACACCAAGGGTCGCCGCTTTGTGCATGTGGACATCGAGCCGACCCAGATTGGTCGCGTGTTCATGCCTGACTATGGCATCGTGTCGGACGCCAAAGCGGCGCTGCAGTTGTTTGTCCAGGTGGCACGCGAGCGGCGCGCTGCAGGCACGCTGCGCGATTATTCGGAATGGGCCGAGCGCTGCGCCGAGCGCAAGCGCCTGATGCTGCGCAAGACCCATTACACCGAAACCCCGATCAAACCGATGCGCGTGTATGAGGAGATGAACAAGGCCTTTGGGCGCGATGCGGTGTACGTCAGCACCATTGGCTTGTCGCAGATCGCCGGGGCGCAGTTCCTGAAGGTGTTCGGCCCTCGCCAGTGGATCAACTGTGGCCAAGCCGGTCCTTTGGGCTGGACGATTCCGGCTGCTTTGGGTGTGGTGGCCTCGGACCCCACCCGCACGGTGGTGGGCTTGTCCGGCGACTACGACTTTCAGTTTTTGATCGAAGAGCTGGCGGTGGGTGCGCAGTTTGGCCTGCCTTATGTGCACGTATTGGTGAACAACAGTTACCTGGGTTTGATCCGCCAGGCGCAGCGACAGTTCGACATGGATTACTGCGTGCAGCTGGCGTTTGACAACCAGAACGTGGACGATCCAGCCTTGAAGGGCTTTGGCGTGGACCACCATGCGGTGGTGCAGGGGCTGGGCTGCAAGGCGCTGCGCGTGACCGATCCCGAAAAAATTGGCGATGCCCTGGTGCAGGCGCAGGCCATGGCGCGGCAGTTCCGGGTGCCGGTGGTGGTGGAAGTGATTCTGGAAAAAGTCACCAACGTGGCCATGGGCACCGAGATCGACCGCATCAACGAATTCGAAGCGGTGGACTGCCGCCATCCCGAAGGCTTGAAGGGCCTTGAGCTGGCGGGTCTGCTCGAATAAAAACCGCTCTGCCTCAGGCCACGCCCCATTCTGCGCCGATGGGTTTTGCCGGGAGAAGTTTTGTTTTTTTCAGGAGTGTTTCAGTGCCACGTTTTTCTGCCAACTTGTCGATGCTTTTCACCGAGCTGCCTTTTCTGGACCGTTTTGACCGGGCAGCCCGCGCCGGTTTTGAGGGCGCGGAGTTTTTGTTCCCTTACGAGCACCCCGCCGAAGAGGTGGCCAAAGCCCTCAAGGACAGCGGCCTGCAACTGGTGCTGCACAACTTGCCCGCAGGTGATTGGGCGGCGGGTGAGCGCGGCATCGCGTGTCACCCGGACCGGGTGGTGGAGTTTGCCCAAGGACTGAACCAAGCGCTGGACTACGCGCGGGTGCTGGGCACGCCGCAGATCAATTGCCTGGCAGGCATTTTGCCGGTCGGTGTGGACCCCGAGCAAGGGCAGGCCACGTTGGTGAGCAATTTGCGCCAAGCTGCAGCCATGCTCGGGCGCAAAGGGGTACGCTTGTTGATGGAGCCGATCAACACCTTTGACATCCCTGGATTTTTTGTCAGTCGTACAGCGCAGGCCTTGCAGATCATGGACGCGGTGAGCTCGGACAACCTGTACTTGCAATACGACATCTACCACGCACAGCGCATGGAAGGTGAGTTGTCGGCCACGCTGCACAAGCAACTGGCCCGAATCGCCCATGTACAGATTGCCGACAACCCCGGGCGGCATGAGCCGGGCACGGGCGAAATCCATTACCTGCACGTATTCAAGTTGCTCGATGACATCGGTTACAGCGGCTGGGTGGGCTGTGAATACAAACCCCGCAACGCCCAGCCGGGCGGCACCGAAGCCGGTCTGGGCTGGCTGCACGCGCTCCAAAGCGAGCCCAACTGCGCCGTTTGAGCCGCGACGGCCCGCACCGAGACCCCATTCAAGGAAGGAAAAAAGATGACAAAAAGTGGCATGAGAATCGGCTTCATTGGCCTGGGCATCATGGGTGCGCCCATGGCCCTGAATTTGCTCAAAGCCGGGCACATGATGTTTGTGCAAACGCGCAGCAAGCTGCCCCACGATTTGGTGGAAGGCGGCGCCACCGTGTGCACCACTGCCGAAGGCGTGGCCAAGCGTGCCGATGTGATCTTCACCATGCTGCCCAACACGCCCGACGTACAAGAGGTGTTGTTGGGCGAGCGCGGTGTGGCTGCCGGGCTCAAGGGTGCGCCGAAAGGCAGCAACGGCCGGCCCAAGCTGGTGATCGACATGAGCTCCATCAGCCCCATGGCCACCCAAGCCATGGCCGAACGCATCCACGCCTTGG
>CAJBLW010000105.1 GCA_903953985.1 uncultured Burkholderiales bacterium | reverse complement strand
TGACCGGCGGGCAGCATTGCAGGAGTTCCCATGGCCCGTCCGACTTTTTCCAGGTATTTACCTTGGCTGGTGACGGTCCCCGCCGCGCTGGTGGCGCTGCCCTATTCGATCTGGGTCAGCGGCGGTTTTGGCCTGCTGTTTGTGCTCGGCTGGATGGACTATGTGCAAACCCGCCAAGCTGTTCGCCGCAACTACCCGCTCACGGGCCGCATCCGTTATGGCCTAGAGTACATTCGCCCGGAAATCCGGCAGTATTTTCTGGAAAATGACGAGGAAAAACTGCCTTTCTCACGCAGCCAACGCGCCATGGTCTATGCCCGCTCCAAGGTACAAAACGACAAGCGGGGCTTTGGCAGCATCAAGGACATGTACCACGCGCAATCCGATTGGATCACCCACTCGCTGCAACCGACACATCTGGACCCGGCCAGCTTCAGGGTCGCGGTGGGCGCACACCAATGCCAACAGCCTTATGCGCTCTCGCTGCTCAACGTTTCCGGCATGAGCTTCGGGGCCTTGTCGCCCAATGCCGTCAAGGCCCTCAACAAAGGCGCGGCCATGGGGCAATTCGCGCACGACACCGGCGAGGGCAGCATTTCGCGGCACCACCGCGAGCCCGGGGGCGATCTGATCTGGCAGATTGCGTCGGGTTATTTTGGTTGCCGCACACCGGAGGGCCGGTTTGACCCCGTGCGCTTCACCGAGCAAGCCCGCTCGCCCCAAGTCAAGATGATCGAGCTGAAACTCTCTCAAGGGGCCAAGCCCGGCCATGGCGGTGTCTTGCCCAAGGCCAAAGTCAGCGCAGAGATTGCCGAAGCGCGCGGCGTGCCCATGGGCCAAGACTGCGTATCCCCGGCCCGGCACTCGGCCTTCAGCACGCCGGTGGAGATGCTGGCTTTCATTGCGCAACTGCGCGAACTCTCCGGCGGCAAGCCTGTGGGCATCAAGCTGTGCGTGGGGCATCCAGCCGAATGGTTTTCGGTGGTCAAAGCCATGGTGGAAACCGGCCAAACACCGGACTTCATCGTGGTCGATGGCGCCGAAGGCGGCACGGGCGCAGCGCCCATCGAGTTTGCGGACCATGTGGGCATGCCGCTGCGCGATGGGCTGCGCTTGGTGCACAACAGTTTGGTGGGGGCGGGCCTGCGCGATCGGATCAGGATTGGCGCATCGGGCAAAGTGATTTCGGCTTTTGACATCGCGCGTTGCCTGGCGCTGGGGGCCGATTGGTGCAATTCGGCACGGGGTTTCATGTTTGCGCTGGGCTGCATCCAATCTCGCAGCTGCCACACCGACCATTGCCCCACCGGCGTGGCCACACAAGACCCGGTGCGCCAGCGCGCCATCGTGGTGACCGACAAGGCCGAGCGGGTGTATTACTTCCATGCCAACACCTTGCATGCGCTGGCCGACCTGGTGGGCGCAGCGGGTCTGCAAATGCCGGGCGACATCACGCCGCATCACCTCATGGTCCGCAATGCCGATGGACAGGCCCGAACCCTGGCCTCCAGCATTGACACGCTGGCACCCGGTCAGCTCTTGCGAGCACCGTCTGAACCACAAACGCTGCCCAGTCCCTTTGCCGAGTTCTGGCATGCAAGCCAGGCGAGGCATTGGGGCGTGCCCACAGGCGCTGACCCCCAAGCTACCTGAACCAGCATCCTGGCGCTCGGTGTGCGCCTTCTTGGCAGACAAGCCCACAGCTTAGGCGACAAAGCTGTAGGCTTGCTTGGTGTTTAATGAGCCATCGATTTAGCAACATTCAGTTTTCAATGCACCCTGGTCCGTCTCACCCCAACCCACCAGCCTCATCCCAGCCGAAAGAATCAGAATCTGCATTGGATGCTCTGGGCCAGGTCGTTTTAAAGGATGATCAAAACCTGATCATTTGGCGTCAGGACAGCGGGGCCATGTGGCGTGCAGCGCATGCCTTGCAAAACTTGTGGCGCACAGCGGCCCCTGCTGTTGCGGTAGAACACTTCACAGGTCAACAACGCTTGGCTTTGCTCAGCCACATCAACCAAGGCATTGCCCAACTGGGGTTGACACAGGCGATGCAAACGCCATCGCCAGCCGCCTTGCCGAGGCAAATTTCCATCGTCACCCACGCCGAACAGCTGTCCGCTTCGGATGTTCAGATGTTGCAGAATCTCACGCGGCACCTGCCCGGCCTGCGTTGGCGCTGGGTTCTGCTTGGGCTTGATCCCTCGGGTGGACAAAACAGTGCGGCCATTCCGGGCATGAACCCCTCCGAACCCACCCCACAGTGGATGGTTGAGCCCCTCACCCTGGCATCTATCCCCCTCGCGACCGAAGCGGCCTCGAGCCCCGCATCCAAACAACCATCCAAGCGTCTGGCCCGGCTGAGCTTGGCGGCCCTGTTGGGTTTGGGCGCATGGGGCACGGCGCTCCACTTTTTAGACCCCAACGCCGCCCCCTCCCAAGCGGACAAGCGGTCAGCGGCTGCAACGCCCGCGGCTTCGGCGCCTTCGCTTGAGACATTGCCAAGCCAACCCAAATACCTTGTGGCGTCCGCCGCTCCGGCAGAACCCGCCGCCATGCCGCAAGCGTCTGATGCCGCAGACAACCGCAACGACATGCCGGAAATCGCCCGGCGGGGCGTGCAGTGGCTGGCCCTGCAATCGCCCGAGTTTTTTGTCCTGGAGCATGGCGCGTTTCAAACCGCCGCGCAGGCCCAAAGCCTGATCCAAACACAAAACGAACTGGCCAATGCGCGTGTGCTCATGCGCAACAGCGCCTCTCCGGTTGGCCGGTTTGTGGTGATCACAGGACCCTTCCGATCACAGGAGCGGGCACAAAACTACAAGGCTCGGGAAAACCTTCCGCCCCAGATCCAGGTGCGCAAAATCTCCGATGTCTTGGAGGACAGTGTGAGGGCTGCACCGTAGGGCTCTTGAAAAGTCCATGCTCCTCCTCCAAGGCCGTTAGATGCCGGCTGATAATGGCCTCGCCATGAACGGACGCCAATTCACCCAACTTGTTCTTTTGTCTGCCGTTTGGGGTGGCTCGTTTCCGCTCATCCGCGTGGCCGCCCCGGCTTTTGGCCCGATCGCCATGGCTTGCCTTCGTTGCGCCCTGGCGGCGCTGGTGCTCAGCGCCATCATGCGCTGGACGCGCCAAGCCTGGCCTGCCCGCGCGCACTGGCGCTCGCTCACCGGGCTGGGCATCTTGACGCTGGTGGTGCCCTTTGTTTTGTACAACTGGGCCGGACTGGTCTTGCCGGCCGGGTATTCGGCCGTGCTCAACGCCACCGCCCCCATGTTCGGCGTCTTGGCTGGGGTGATGTTGGCCCAAGAACGCTTCACGCCCAGCAAAGGGGTCGGTTGTGTCCTCGGCTTTCTGGGCGTGACCTTGTTGCTGGGCTTGGGGCCCGTGAACCCGGACCTGAAAGTGCTGCTGGCGGCCTTGGCCTGCGTGGCGGCCGCTGGCTGTTATGGCTTTGGGGCCATCTTCATGAAGCGTGCCACCCTGGCTCACCACGCGCTGCCCGCCTCGGCGGTGGTGCACCTGACCAGCGCACTGGTGCTGGTGCCCGCTGCCGTGGCCACCGCCCCCAGTCAGGCGGTGGGCCTGCCCGCGCTACTGGCTTTGCTGGTGCTGGGCGCGGTCACCTCGGGCTTCACCTACTGGATCAGCATGCGCCTGATGCGCGAGATCCCGGCCAGCGCCTCCACCTCTTCGGCTTTTTTAATTCCCCTTTTCGGTGTGTCTTGGGGGGCCTTGTTTTTGGACGAACCCCTCACGGCCGGTCTGCTGCCTGGCGTGCTGCTCATCTTGATCGCCTCGGCATTGCTCACCGGATTCAACCCCTTTCGAACCTTTCAACGCAACGAGCACTGAGCCAGAGTTCGACTCCACTCTTATAAGCCAAAAGAATATATGCCCAACTAAAAAATCCTTTGTTTAGGCATAAAGAGTCCCTATAGTCGCCCCCATGGTTGATTTGGCTTATGTCTTTGCAGGTTTTTTCGTGGGCACCATCGTGGGCTTGACGGGTGTTGGCGGGGGCTCCTTGATGACGCCGCTGCTGATCTTTTTCTTTGGCGTCAAGCCCTACATGGCTGTAGGCACCGACTTGCTGTTTGCGGCTTTCACCAAATTGGGCGGAACCATCAGCTTTGCCAGACAGCGCATCGTGCCCTGGCGTGTGGTGGGCTTGCTGAGTGCGGGCAGCATTCCGGCCTGCTTGGTGACCCTGGGCTTTTTGCACTGGGTGGGCCCGGCCTCCCTTGAGGTGCAGTCGCTGATGACCACCACTTTGGGTGTGGCCTTGCTGCTGACGGCTGCGGCCATGCTTTACAAAGCTGTGCGTGGCAAGCAAGTGCCCCGCCACCTGGCCGCCGCCGACGAAGCACTCGCCAGCACCCCCCGCCACTGGAGCCTGCCGGTGCTGTTTGGCGCGCTGATCGGCATCTTGGTCACCCTCACCTCGGTGGGCGCGGGCGCCATTGGCGTCACCGTGCTGCTCTTGCTCTATCCCATGCTGCCCCTGCCACGCATCGTGGCGGCCGACATCGCTTATGCCGTGCCACTCACGTTGATGGCGGGCTTGGGCCACGCCTTCATGGGTTCGGTCGATTGGGACTTACTGGCCAAGTTGCTGGCGGGCTCGCTGCCCGGCATCTGGCTGGGCTCGCGCCTGACCCAACACACGCCAGATCGCGTGATCCGCTCCTTGCTTTCCGTCTTGCTGGCTTGGGCTGGCACCAAACTTGTTTTGATCTGAGTTATTCCTATGTACCAATACACCGAATTTGACAAACAGTTCGTGCGCGCCCGCGCTGCTCAACACCGCGACCAACTCGAGCGCTTTGAAGCTGGGCAACTCACGGGCGATGAGTTCAAGCCCCTGCGCCTGCAAAACGGTTGGTACGTGCAACGCTACGCGCCCATGCTGCGCGTGGCCGTGCCTTATGGCGAAATCTCGGCCCCCCAACTCAACGTGCTGGCCCAAATCGCCCGCGAGTACGACACGCCAAGCGCCGCCCTGTTGGCCGAGGCCCAAGCCACGCAAGACAAGATCGCTGGGCCAGCTCCGAAGCTGACCACCAATTACGGCCATTTCACCACCCGCCAAAACGTGCAGTTCAACTGGATTCCCCTGTCCAAATCGGCCGACGTGATGGACCTCTTGGCCAGCGTGAACCTGCACGGCATCCAGACCAGTGGCAACTGCATCCGCAACACCACCACCGACGAGCTGGCCGGTGTGGCCGTCGACGAAGTGGTCGACCCCCGGCCGTATGCCGAGCTGATCCGTCAGTGGAGCACCTTGCACCCCGAATTCGCCTTCTTGCCCCGCAAGTTCAAGATCGCGATCACCGGCGCTGCAGAAGACCGCGCCGCCATTGGCTGGCACGACGTGGGCCTGCAGATGGTCAAGAACGCCGCTGGCGAAGTGGGCTTCAAAGTGCTGGTGGGTGGCGGCATGGGCCGCACGCCCGTGGTGGGCACGCAGATCCGCGAGTTCCTGCCCTGTAACCAGATCATGAACTACCTCGAAGCCGTGATCCGCGTCTACAACCGCTGGGGCCGCCGCGACAACCTCTACAAGGCGCGCATCAAGATTTTGGTCAAAGCCGAAGGCCAGCGTTACTTTGACGAAGTCGAATCAGAATACCAGGACATTTTGGTCAAAGACGGCGGCCTGCACACCATCCCCCAAGCCGAGTTCGACCGCGTGGCCGCCTGCTTTGCGGCGCCTGCCTTGAATTTGCCAAACGATGCGACATGGGCCGCCAAGGCCGAAGCCGATGTCAGCATTGAAGCGGCCAAGACGCCCGCCTTTGCCCGCTGGATGGGACAAAACGTCAAGCCGCACCAGAACCCTGCGCTGCGTGCTGTGAACCTGTCTTTCAAACGCATGGGACAAGCCCCGGGCGACGCCACAGCCAACCAGCTGGACGCCGCGGCCGCACTGGTGGCAAAGTATTCCGCTGGCGAAGCCCGCGTGACACACACCCAAAACCTGGTGCTGCCCTGGGTACGCCTGGACCAGCTGCACGCGCTGTGGCTCGAAGCCAAGGCTTTGGGCTTGGCCCAGCCCAACATCGGTTTGCTGACCGACATGATCGCCTGCCCCGGCGGCGACTACTGCGCTCTGGCCAATGCCCGCTCGCTGCCTTTGGCTGCCGCCATCACCGAGCGCTACCAGGACCTGGACGAGCTGAACGACCTGGGCCACATCGACTTTCACATCAGCGGCTGCATCAACTCTTGTGGCCACCACCACTCAGGCCACATCGGCATTTTGGGTGTGGATAAAGATGGCAAAGAGTGGTACCAGGTCACCCTGGGCGGCTCGGACGGCAAAGACCTGTCAGGCCCCACCACCCCCGGCAAAGTGGTCGGCCCTTCGTTCTCATCGTTTGAAGTGCCGGACGTGATCGAGGCGATTTTGGACACCTACAAAGCCCTGCGCCAGCCCGCACTGGGCCGCCATGAATACTTCATTGAAACCCTGCGCCGCGTGGGGCAAGACCCATTCAAGGCGGCGGCCAATGCGGCACGTCAGCCCGCCGAGGAAGCTGCCCTCTAAAACCCCTTGTAGGCGCCCACCCTGTGGGCGATGGCCTGCAAACCACCCACACATGCCAACGCCCACAGGGTGGGCTCCTAAAACAGAAAAAACGACCATGAAAATCATTTCCTCCCCAGAACACCAAGCGCTTGAGTCGCCCGCGGTCATCACACTGGCCAACGACGCCGACCCGCGCACGCTCGACCTGAGCGGCGTGGCACGCATTGATCTGCAGTTCCCCAAATTCACCGATGGCCGCGCTTACAGCCAGGCCTTTTTGCTGCGCCGCCGCCTGGGCTTTTCGGGTGAATTGCGCGCCACAGGCGACGTGCTGATCGATCAGCTGGTGCAAATGCAGCGCACCGGTTTTGACGTGGCCGTGCTGCGCGACGGGGTGGACGCCTCGGCAGCGCAACGCCAGTTTGAGCGCTTTGCCGGGTTCTACCAAGGCTCTGCTGTCGAAACGAAGCCCCAATTTGCCGTCAACAACCGATGACCTCCAGCCTAATTTCCTCCCGCAATGCCCCGGCCAAAGCCACGGATCTGCACGCCCAAGCCAGCCCTGACTTTGCCGTCAAGCTGGCAGAGACCCAAGCTTTGCTGCAAAACGCTGCCGCCGAATTTTCGCCCGTGACCCAAGCCTCCAGCCTGGGCGCGGAAGACGTGGTGATCACACACCTCATCAATACAGCGCAGCTCGACGTCCCAGTTTTTGTTCTTGAGACTGGCGCGCTGCACACCGAAACCCTGGCGCTGCTGGAGCGCACGCAAGCGCATTCGCGCGCACCCATCAACGTGTTCCGCCCGGTGCCCGAATCGGTCATCCAATTCGTGCGTGAAAAAGGTCAGGACGCGATGTACCAGAGCGTTGACTTGCGCAAGGCCTGCTGCGGCATCCGCAAGATGGCGCCTTTGGCCCGCGCCTTGACGGGTCAACGCGCCTGGATCACGGGTCTGCGTCAGGAGCAATCCAACACCCGCGCCGAAGTGCCTTTGCTGGACGAAAGCGAAGTGGCCACCACGGGTTTGCACAAATTCAACCCATTGGCCAGGTGGACCTGGGGCGACGTGTGGCACTACATCGCCACGAACCAGGTGGACTACAACCCGCTGCACGACCAGTTTTTCCCGAGCATCGGCTGCGCCCCTTGCACCCGCGCCATCAGCCTGGGCGAAGCGTTCCGCGCCGGCCGCTGGTGGTGGGAGGACGAAGCCGCCAAAGAATGCGGCCTGCACGTTAAGAAGTGACTTTCCTTTGGAATGTCATCCTCGCGAAAGCGGGGATCCATGCCTTCGATTTCTGGATCCCCGCTTTCGCGGGGAGACGAAGAAAAATGAATTTAAGCCCAACATGACCGCCATCACACCCACCGAACTGCACACCCTGAGCAACGCCCACCTCGACGCGTTGGAAGAAGAAACCATCTTCATCCTGCGCGAAGTCGCCGCTGCCTTCGAGCGCCCCACCCTGTTGTTTTCGGGAGGCAAGGATTCGCTGGTCATGCTCAAGTGCGCAGAGAAGGCTTTTGGCGGCAAAACAAGCCTCTCCAGTAGCGGTCGCATCCCCTACCCGCTGCTCATGATCGACACCGGCCACAACTTCAAAGAGGTCACCGACTTCCGCGACGCACGCGCCAAAGAACTGGGTGCCGAGCTGATCGTGCGCAGCGTCGAAGACTCGATGAAGCGCGGCACCGTGCGCTTGGCCCACCCGGGCGAGAGCCGCAACGTGCACCAGTCGGTCACGCTGCTCGAAGCGATTGAAGAGTTCGGCTTTGACGCGCTGATTGGCGGTGCCCGCCGTGACGAAGAAAAAGCCCGTGCCAAGGAGCGCATCTTTTCGCACCGCGACAGCTTTGGCCAGTGGCAGCCCAAAGCCCAGCGCCCCGAACTGTGGACGCTGTTCAACCACAAGCTGCAGCCGGGCGAGCACTTTCGCGTGTTCCCGATCAGCAACTGGACCGAGCTGGACGTGTGGCAGTACATCGCCCGTGAAAAGATAGCGCTGCCGTCGATCTACTACACCCACCAACGCGAGGTGGTGGACCGCCGAGGCCTCTTGGTGCCGGTGACCGAACTGACACCCCCCAAAGACGGCGAAGAAGT